>SKHJ01000014.1 GCA_007116965.1 Candidatus Kaiserbacteria bacterium | reverse complement strand
TTGAAACAGAAAATCCGTCTTTGGAATGACTACTACAATAACCTGGAACACTGCGGACTTGATGGCAAGACGCCCAATGAAGTACTATATGGAAAAGTGACAAAAGTGCGTACCTAAAACAGTAATGGTTGACTTTTTTTACGGTTTCCTTTATGCTAGCGGCGTTGTTCTGGTGCTTGTCTTTACAACTGTCAAGACGAGCACGTAGCAATCACTCTGTGGTAGTTGTGTGAGCAGTTCTGATAAGGTCGGCCGTTACCTGCCTTTATGAGAGGTGCTCACCATGTGCCAGTCGCCTCGTGCGGTTTGTCTGTATGTACGGGCGCCGGTCTATTAGTAATTTGAGTATATGTCACGATCACTGTATAAAGGTCCATACGTTGACGAAAAACTATTGAAAAAGATTGACGGCAAGAAGCCAAACGAAGCTGGTGTCATCAAGACCTGGGCTCGTCGATCGATGATAGCGCCAGAAATGGTAGGTTTTACTTTTGGCGTTCATAACGGTAAGAACCACGTTGAAGTGACGGTGGTTGAGGAAATGGTCGGACACCGCTTGGGCGAATTCTCACCAACCAAGAAATTCCAACGACACGGCGGTAAGATGCAGAAAGAGCTTGACCAGAAGAAGCGAGAAGCAGAAATCGCTGCAGCTAAAGCGGCCAAAGCTGCTAAGTAAGGTCAAGGAGCAGGTATTCTGATCTAAGTTGTTATTGAAAAATATGAAAGCAATTCTTAAAAATTACCGCCAATCACCCCGTAAGGTTCGCTTGGTTGCCGATGTCGTTCGGGGTAAGACAGTACCAGTAGCATTAGCCCAACTTGATTTCCTGGACAAGCGAGCAGCTGGACCAATCGCCAAACTGATTACCTCAGCTGCTGCTAACGCGAAGAATGATGGTTACCAGCCGGCTGACCTCAGGGTTCAGGCCATCCAGGTTGATAAAGGAATCGTATTCAAACGATTTATGCCTCGTGCTCGTGGATCTGCCTCACGCATCAACAAGCGTAACAGTCACGTACGCGTTCAATTATCACCTGTGGCGGCACCGCGTGCCATCAGTAACGATTAGTTTCAATCTATGACTCACGTATCACATCCTTATGTCCAACGCATCGGCGTCAATCGCGATTGGCGGAGTCGTTGGTACGCCAAAGAACCAAAGCTCTTCCGCGAGTATTTGCGTACTGATGCCGCAATTCGAAAGCTGTTGAGTAAGCGAATGAAAGGCATGGCTGTTTCAGATGTAGAGATTGAACGTAATCGTTCTGAGTTACGTATTATCATCAAGACAGCTCGACCGGGCTTGGTGATTGGTCGCAGTGGGGAGGGAGCTACCAAACTAAAGAAGGACTTAGATATGCTTTTACGGACACTCAAGCTGTCAGAAAAGCCGGAAATCAAACTTGATATTGAAGAGGTCAAGTCGGCCGAGTCAAGCGCGAGCATCGTTGGTCAGATGATCGCTGAAGGTCTCGAGAAACGTTTGCCGTTTCGTCGTGTGATGAAACAAACAGTAGAGAAGGTGGTGGCTAACCGAGATGTGGAAGGCGTCCGAGTCATCCTTTCTGGTCGCTTGGGTGGAGCAGATATGGCTCGTAAAGAAGAAATGAAACGAGGTCGGGTGCCACTCCAAACGCTGCGAGCAGATATTGATTTTGCTAACGTCCGTGCCATATTGCCATACGGTGTGATTGGTATCAAAGTGTGGATCTACCGAGGGGATGTCTTTACTGATCGTACTGCCGCGGCTCGTGAACAGGGTCAGTCTGGGAGCAATTAGTCGTTTAACATCAGAACTATGTTATTCCCCAAGAAAGTCAAACATCGAAAATGGCAGGTAGGCCGCAAAAGTCTAGCGAAGCGCTCAGTACCAGATACCCGCGGCGTAACGGTAGCTTTCGGTTCATATGGCTTAAAGGCGCTCTCACCCGCTCGGGTTCGTTCCAATCAGATCGAAGCAGCCCGTCGAGTCATTTCACGAACACTTGGTAAGACCGGTAAAATCTGGATCCGTATCTTCCCAGACAAGCCAGTTACCAAAAAGCCTGCTGAGGTCGGTATGGGTAGCGGTAAGGGTGATCCCGAATTCTTCGTCTTTGAGGTACAGCCAGGCCGGGTCCTGTTTGAGATCGAAGGCGTCTCTGAGGCAGTGGCTCGTGAAGCTTTCCGAAAGGCTACAGCCAAATTACCAGTCAAAGGTAAGTTCGTCACCCGAGAAGAGACGCGCGTAAACTAACAACTATGGCAAAGCGAACAGAACAAAATAAAGACATCAAAGGTAAGACCGAAGAGCAGTTGCGGGCGCTCGTAGCCGACAGTAAAGAAATCTTACGAGCAGAACGGTTCAAAGATAAATTCACCCGCAAGGCTGGCTTGATTCGTAACACCAAAAAACAGGTAGCGCGAGCATTAACAGAATTGCGTACACGAGCCATGTCGGTCAAACAGACGGATAGTACCACTAAGTAATGTAAGGTATGACAAAGAAAACACAACAGCAAACTGATGCCAATGCGACAAAGCAGCGTGAGCTGCGTGGAGTAGTGGTCGGTAGCGCAATGCAAGATACTATTACTGTCGCGGTCGAGCGATACGTTAAACACGCTAAGTATAAAAAGTATCAGCGACGGACTAAAAAGTACCTGGTTCATGACGCTGGTAACACCGCTACGGTCGGCGAGCGGGTGACCATTCGCGAAACCAAACCAATATCTAAACGAAAGCACTTTACCTTGGTCGGTAAAAACTAAATAACTATCAGCGTATGATTCAACCACAAACCATTGTAAAAATTGTCGATAACTCCGGTGCCAAAATCGGTCGTGTCTTTAAGGTGCTGGGCGGTTCGAAGAAACGATACGCTGAGCTGGGTGAGATGGTAGTGTTGTCGGTTCAGACTGCGGAGCCTCGCAAGAATGTCAAGAAGAAAGATGTCGTGTATGGGGTAGTGGTTCGGCAACGAAAAGCTTTCCGTCGTCAAGATGGTTCGTATGTTCGCTTCGATGATAATGCGGTCGTCTTGGTCGACAAGGAAAAGAAGGAGCCTAAAGCCAACCGGGTCTTTGGACCGATTCCTCGTGAGTTGGCCGAAGCGGGCTACCAAAAAATCATCTCGTTAGCACCAGAGGTCGTGTAATGTAAGTCAAATGCTTAGTAGTTCAATGTAACAGTGCGTATGAAAATCTTAAAAGGAGACACCGTTCAAATAATCACCGGCAAAGATAAAGGTAAGACTGGTACTGTGCTGCAGACTTTACCCGAGACCCAACAGGTTGTGGTTGATGGTGTACATCAAGTCACTCGACACCAGAAAAATCGCCGCGTTCGATCGCAGGGTCAGATTATCACCAAGTCAATGCCGATCCATGTTTCAAATGTTGCTTTGGTACACGGCGGCGCACCTGTACGTGTAGGGTACCGATTTGAGGGTGAGGGTGAAAAGCGAAAGAAGGTGCGCGTGGCTCGTCCAAGTGGAGCTACTATTTAATCAGTCGATAACTTAGTATCTATGGAAACTGTTCAAAACAAACTGCAAAGCACCTACGCGGCTCTCAAGGACCAGTATGGGTACCAAAACGTAATGCAGGCTCCGACTCTGGAAAAGGTCGTGGTCGCGGTTGGAACTGGAAAGGTGCAGGATAAAAGCAAGGTACAGCTTATCGCTGATCGTTTAGCTCGTATCACTGGACAAAAGGCGGCGCCACGACCTGCTCGAAAGTCAATCGCCTCCTTTAAATTACGTGAGGGTGACATTATTGGGTATCAAGTAACCTTGCGTGGCGCGCGTATGCGTGACTTCCTCGATAAACTCATTCACGTTGCTCTTCCTCAAACACGAGACTTTCGTGGCATCAAACCGACCGCTATTGATGAGATGGGTAATATCACCATTGGTATTAGCGACCACACCATCTTTCCCGAGACGGCTGACGAGGAACTAAAGGACGTCTTTTCATTAGCCGTGACTCTTGTCACCACCACCAGTAGCAAGACCGAAGCAGAGTCGCTCTTGCGTCATTTGGGTGTGCCGCTACAGGCACGAGAGTAGCAGCTTGAAAAAAAATACGATTCCTGTATAGTAGCGCAGGTCACGTGAGTTGCTCTATATATGTAGCTTGACGTATCAATGCCGGAACAACCGTTCCGTGCAGGCTTGAAAAGAGTCAGTCGCACCATCTGTGCGATACTACGCTTTTCACCAGACCAACTTATCCAAGTAATAGATTTCATCGTAATGGCACGAACTTCATTAAGAGTAAAAGCAGAACGAACGCCGAAGTTCAAATCGCGCGTTGTTCGTCGTTGTAAGTTATGCGGTCGAAAACACGGCTACATGCGTGACTTCGATATCTGCCGCATCTGTTTCAGAGAGTTGGCACACGAAGGACATATACCAGGTATTAAGAAAGCATCATGGTAAGCGATACTATTGGCGATCTGATCATCCGTCTTAAGAACGCGGGCATGGTCAAAAAACTGACAGTCGAAGTGCCGTACTCAAAGTTACGACACGCAATTGCTGATAAGTTGGTTGCGTGTGGCTACCTTGACACTGTAACGGTTACTGGCGAAGGGGTCGCAAAGACATTGCAGTTACATCTTCGTTACGACGAACAAGGATCCCACGCCATTAGAGGAGTACAGAGAGTGAGCAAGCCGGGTCGTCGGCTGTACACCAAAGTAGCCGATATTCATCCAGTGAAATTTGGACACGGTGATCTTATCCTTTCTACCCCAGCCGGTATTTTGACTGGGAGTGAAGCACGTAATGCTCGGGTCGGTGGCGAGCAATTATTCATCATTTGGTAAAGCGTATGAGTCGATTAGGAAAATTACCCATCACCCTCCCAACTGGCGTATCAGCTACGTGTGCAGAAGGTGTATTGACGGTGACTGGACCCAAGGGTTCGTTACAGCGACCTGTTCGGATGAAAGATGTTGCGGTTACGGTGCACGATGGTGAGATCACCATCAGTCCGCAGAAAACAGCCCTGGCACCAGCCTTGTGGGGTACGTACGCCGCCCACTGTCGAAATATGGTCACTGGTGTCACGGATGGTTTCACCAAAGTTCTTGAGATTGAAGGTGTTGGTTATCGAGCAGAACTCCGTGGTGACACCTTGGTGTTAAATGTAGGCTATTCTCACCCAGTAGAGATGCAGGTACCTACTGAATTGACGGTGACAGTCGAGAAGAACGTCATCACTATCAGTGGCATAGATAAGGATCAACTAGGCCAGTTTGCGGCCAACGTGCGAGCGATCAAGCCACCTGAACCGTACAAAGGCAAAGG
>SKHJ01000010.1 GCA_007116965.1 Candidatus Kaiserbacteria bacterium | reverse complement strand
TGCTCTTCCGATCTAAAATGGACATTTAGCTGGTGCAAAAAATATTGATTTCTATAATCCTGATTTCATCAATCAGCTTTTGACTCTAGATAGACATAAGCCGTACGCCATTTATTGCCGCACCGGTAACCGCACCGGCGAAACATTACAACTTATGGAGCGCTTAGGTTTTAGTGATGTGATTGAACTGCGGGGTGGGGTAGTGGCGTGGCAAGAGCAATTCGGGGCTGTTTGCCGCGGTGGGGTTTGTTAGTGGGTTGTGGGTTACTAAATACTAACACGGGAGTCGGTCACAAGTCCTAAGAAAATATGTTCGCAAGCTCACTATTTTCTTGGCTCGCGACCCCGACTCGCCGACAAGCTCTCACTCCACTCCTTTTCGTTCGTCTTGTGTACCGGCTCCGACTTTCGACTCCCCGACGAAATGTGCGCAGGCACATTTCTTGGGTCCACTAAAAAGCAGAGCATTTTAGTGGACCCACGGGGAGTCGAACCCCGGACTCATCCATGCCATGGATGTGTGTTACCACTATACCATGGGCCCAATGTGGGCAGATTATAGCACACAATCAGTATTAGAAAATACACAGAGCCGCTTATCGTCGTACTGTGCCCGGGAATTTGTCGTATATAATCGGGATTAAGATCAGGGTGATAATTACAGAGAAAGAAAGGCCAAACATGATCGCAGTAGCGAGTGGTACCCAAATCGGATCGCTGAACAAGAGGGGGCTAATACCAAGCACGGTAGTGAAGGTGGTTAGTACGATTGGCCGTAGCCGGCTTGCACTAGCTTCGATCACGACTTCGCGCACTGGTCTATGTGGCTCACTGCGACGTTGTTGGTTGATCATATCTATCAGTAGAATTGAGTTATTGACCACAATACCGGTCAGTGCAATAAAGCCCATCATTGAAGGAAACGAGAGCGGACTGCCAACTATAGCTAAGCCATACAAGATACCTATCAGCGAGAAGGGAACGATTGAGAGGACGTAGAGTGGGTAGCGGAAAGAGTTGAATTGTAACACCAGCACGCCAATCATCAGCACAATGCCGACAATTAAGGCTAGGAATATCTCAGCAAAGGCCTGATCGGATTCTTCGGTCTCACCACCAAGACGAGTGGTAATACCATCAGGAATGTCTAAATCATCAATTCGTTCAAGAAGTTCTTGGTTGATAGCACGCACATTACCGGCAGGAGTAACGTCAGCAGTGACGGCAATCACTCGCTGACGATCGCGGTGTTCAATCACACTGCGGGCTTCTTGGAGTTGGGCAGTTAGTAACGAGTCGAGCAATACGATCTGCCCCTGCGGCGTAGTCAGCGTTAGATTTTGTAGGGTATCTATATCTGTATGATTAAGCCGGTCAATGTCTGGCTCAGCGCCACCACTAAGATCAAGTCGAACAGTTATCGGAATCTCGTCTGTTAAGCTGCGTAGGGTAGTGGCCTCAGTACCAACCACCGCGGTGCGTAAGGCACCAGAAATTGTCCGAGCATCTAGGCCAACTACGGCTGCTCGGTCAGTCTCAAGTGAGAAGACAAACTCACTGTTTCCAGCGTCTGCACCATCACGGACGTTAGTGCTATGCTCAATGCCTCGCAAAACCTCTGCAATATCGCGAGCAGTATCGGACATTGCTTGCAGATCAGTGCCAATGACATCAACTCTAATCGGTGCACCAGTTGGTGGTCCAGCATCTGGTTGACTAATCGTAATATCTAAGTCATCAAGTAGACTTAGTTGCGCATCAAGTTCAGCGCTAATCTCGGTGCTTGCTCGTAGTCTATCCTCTTGCAGAGCAACTGTGATGTTGGCTATGTTGCCACCACTGGTACCACCACCAAGAAAAGCGCTACTGGCACCGATAGTAGTGCGAAAGGCCTCAATTTCAGGGACTTGGTAGAGTATTTCTTCAACTTCACGCAGTCTTCGATCAGTAGTTTCTTTGATGCTGCCGACCGGAAGAGCTACTTCAATAAAAAGGTTATCGGCATCCCCGCTACCAAAAAAGATCACTTGTACGAGACCGAGTGGAATTAAGAGAAATGAGGATACAAATGCTACGAGTAATGAAGATACAAACAGTACTTTCTTTTTACGACTAGCTAGTATTGCCTGGAGTCGTTTGGTGTACCACTTCTCGAGTCTTTGAGCATACGCTACTTGCGCTTGCTCGATACGAGTATTGCTACGGCGACGTAGGAACGTGGCGGCGATGAGAGGAATAAAACCAATCGCTACCAAAAGTGAAGCCAGCAAGATAAAGATGAGAGTAAACGGAATACTGGCGATAAACTGCCCAGTTACTCCAGAAACAATGAATAGTCCTGAGAACATCGCGACCGTGGTCAGGGTACCAGCAATAACTGGCTTGGCAAAGGCACGGATGGTGGCAATAGCTGCTTCTACTTTATCGACGTTCAAATCAGCTTTCATCCGCCGGTTGATTCCTTCGACCATAACAATACTGGAGTCAACCAAGATACCGATACCAAGAATGAGGGCGAATAAACTTATGAAGTTAATGGTGTTTCCAGAGAGGAAGAGACCTATAAAACCAATGGTAAATGATAAAGGAATGGCTAAGCCTGCAATCAGCCCCTCGCGCCAGCCAATGGTGATTATGAGTAATACCATTACTAAGGTGGCAGTTTGTAAACCGGAGATGGTTAATTGTTGTAAGTCGTCACCAATCAATTGACCTTGATCTTGAATGGTATAAAACGTGAGATCAGCCAGCTCGCCGTTACTGGCGGTAAGCTCTTCCATAGCAGCTGAAATAGTGCGGGTGAGGTCAATGATATTAGCATCACGTTGTTTGAATACATCAAATCCAATAGAGCGTTGTGCTGGTTCTGGCGCGACGCTGAGACGAGCAAAAGTGCTCGCTACACTTACGCCATCAACCACACGAGCAACATCGCGAACATAGATTGGTTGCCCGTTGCGAGTAGCTATAGGAATACTTGGTATTTCATTGCTATCCTTGATGTCACCAGCAAAAACGACGTTGAAAGCAACACCATCGGTAACAATTTCACCAATGGGGACGCTGGTATTTGCTGCTTGTAGTCCTTGGGTGATATCAGTAAGGCTGAGCCCGGTTCGTGTGAGTGCAGTTTGATCAACAAGTATATGGACCTCGCGCTCACGCACACCACTTAATTCTACTCGGGAAACACCAGTAATGTTACGAATCGTGTCTTCGATACGTTCAGCAATGGCTATAAACTCTACATCACTACGATCACCCGCCACGGCAAAGCTAAAAATCGGTTGATCAACAAAATCGACCTCGGTGACGACGGGCCGTTCAGCACTTGCAGGGAGTTCTGGAGCTACACGATCGACCTCGTCTCGAAGTGAGCGGAGTGAACTGTTAAGGTCAGCTGAAGCAGTAAACTCAACGACAATGGTTGAGACGCTTTCCCGTGACGTAGAGGTAATGCGCCGCACGTCACTTAGTGAACCATCGAGAGTACGCTCAATCTCATTCGTGATAAGATTTTCGACGTCTGTCGCAGCCGCTCCGGGCAAGATTGTAGTGACGATGCCAACCGGAATTTGTACCTCAGGCGCAGACTCCTTAGGAATTGCGGCTAACGAGTATAGACCGAAGCCGATTAAAGCTGCCATTACTAAATAGGCGAACCGATCTTTACGAATGAAGAAATCCCACATAATTACTCTCGAATCGTCACCATTTGACCAACTCGAAGTCCGCGAACGTCAATGACGATTTTAGTGTTGTTATCAATACCATCAATGATTTCAATAAACTGACCTCTCGTAGCGCCCAAAGTAACGGGTACTGTTTTAAGCTTTTTTTCTTCATCTACCATCATCACAAAACCGTCATTGCCACGAAACACAACGGCAGTAAGTGGTACTCGTAAGGTTGTGTCATCGGTGTAGGTTGCTTCATCGGTAAAACTGACTCGAACCGTGTCACCAATGGTCAGATTGGTGTCACTGACAGTCATTGTTATGTTTATTTTACCAGTAGTAGTATCCAAGGTTGGAGCAATGGCGCTAATGCGTGCTGTGTACATATCGTTAATAGCGGTTGTGTCACCAACTGATAGACGAGCTCGCTCTTGACTAGAGACAAATGTCTCAACTTCTAACGCAGATTGATTGGCGATCTCAGCCACCGTTGTGCCTGGTGAGACAAACTGGCCAAGTGTCACCGGTAATGAAACTATGGTGCCTGAAAGGGAAGCGCGTAGTAGCGTATCATTTAAACTTGCTCGAGCGGCGATCAGAGCAGCTTCCGCCCGGGAAATCTCCGCAGCTGTCCGTGATAGCTCCGTATCGGCTCTACCTAAGGCGGTTCGGTTCAGCATTTCCTCAGCGCTTTGTAAACCATTTCTTGCGGTATTGAGATTAGTTTGCAGCGATACCATTTCGTCTCGACGTCGGGTGTAAAAAGCAATTTGTTCTTGCTGCGCATTACGTGCAGCTTGGTCTGGGGTGCGCTCAGCTTGATACGCAGTAATGATTAAATCAAAAAAGTTTTTGGTACGGGCGACAATGGTTTTCGCTTCGTTGATTACATTTTCTAGTTCACTGGCGTCAGCATTTTCTATATCACGTATGCTGGCTTGCCAATCAGGGATAAGTGTTCGATAGGAGACACGTTCATCATTAAGTTGTTGAATAATATTACCACTACCAATCCGTACGCCGGGTATACCTTGATTGGGTCTTGAAAACAAAGGATCGATATCTTGCACAAGCGTGCGTTGAATACTACTAAACGTGACAGTTATAGCATTACGTACATCACCTTTAGCGCGAGCCAGATTGTTTTCTGCTTCACGCGTGCTAATGAGACCATCTTCACCACCTGCTTGTGCCGACCTGAGGGCAGCTTCTGCTTGCGCTACGGCAGCTCGTTGCTGAGTGTTGTTTAATTCTATAATAACACTACCAACTGCCACTTGTTGCCCTTCTCGTACGTTGATCCGATTGATGCGGCCACCAACTTCGCTAGTAACTAAACCTTCGCTGGCAGCCACAACCGTGCCAACGGTATCAAATTGAGTACCTGTTTGCAGAGAAAAGGGAGTGGCTAGTGTTACTGAGCGGACTGTCGGCTCATGTGATTGATGCTCGTCACTTTTAGTTGTTAAAACAAAGCGACTGGCAAAAGTAGCTAGAATTAGCACGAATAGCGACAAGATAATGGTATTGCGATGGGTTTTAATCGTTTGCATATAATTTGTTTAGCGGTTTCAGGGAAATACGCCTAGAAACTGAATAAATTTCAGTGCCCGTTAAGCGATACAAAAGTACTATATATATTTATTTTGTAAAGTGCATATCTTGAATTCTAACCTGAGTTGCAACACAAGCTTTCATACACTTCTGCCGGTGTTTTCCAGCCCAGTGACTTCCGCGGGGTGTGGTTCATACGGTGCACCGTCTGGTCTAGTTGTGATT
>SKHJ01000003.1 GCA_007116965.1 Candidatus Kaiserbacteria bacterium | reverse complement strand
GGGAATCGGTAGCGCAGGTGCGCACGCTTGCCGAGCAAGAGATGATGATTGAGTATACGCAGTCTAAGTATTGGTGGCGACGATGGAAAGAGTATGTTGGTGTCCGTCTACGTTTTCAGTCGGCTGTTGAACGCGATCGGTTTTGCCAGCTGGCCCACTTTCATTTAGCCAACCTCGAAGCAAATCTAGCCAACCGAGAAGAAAAAAGAGAAGCAAAGCGCGTAGAGCAGGAGAAAATACACAACATCATGCACGGGCGTGTTTCGGATACCAAGTCGCTCGAGTAAAGTAGTAACCGCTACAACGTCACACGATTAGTACTCACACTACTTGAGTGAGCGAGGATATGTGGCTATTCCTGGTAACTACGACGCGGCTCACTAGCTACATTAAAGGGTTTGGAGTGTCGATAGTCATCGACTGGTATAAAAAATACGGTCGCCCGGTTGTGGTAGGGCAACTTTCACTTTGCTATACCGACATAAATGACCTAAAAGAAGCAGACTGAGGTGGCAATTTTTCAAACTCGCCCTGTATCTTCTGGGCTTAGCCGGTGATTGGCAGATTTCTGTGTCGGATGACTTCTTACAGTCGCATACTGGTACTGAAGAGTAGTTGATGCTGGTTTTAAGCACAGGAGGTGCCTGGTGAGGGTACTGCAAGTGATATACTAAGTGTATACAATGGAAGAATTGCATCAAACTAGTGGATCGACTGGGTTTGAGTCAAATAAACAAGTTGTAGTACCACAAATTGAATCTTACCCGGAAACTGCCACGGACGAAGAATTAGAGAAGTCGACAGGACGTTCGAGGTGGTTGTTTGGGGGTGTGCTGCTGGTCCTGCTGGCATTGGTAGGAATCGGGTACCTCGTTACACATATAGGTACTGATAAGGCAGATATAGGATTTGCAACCACCTACACCTTCGTACCGGCTGAACTATCAAAAAGCGCGTACATTCCGATTGCTGTGCCGGCACATATACCGGTACATGACATCGCGACCCAGATTACCTTCACGCCTGAGTTGCTCGGTAACTGGGTCTCAACAGCGGAGATAGAGACCGAGAGTGGTGAGCGTGTGTACTATTTTCAACCAGAATCAGCACTATCAGTCGGTGATCATGTTGCTGTCGCACTAGAGACCGAGATTGGCACCTTATCAGGCTCGTTTTTGGTTACAGACGATCCGGCGGTACAAGCGGTTTTTCCGGCTACAGGTACAGCGGTGCATGAGGCGACACCAATAACTATTGTCTTCAGTCGGCCGATGGTGCCAGTGACTACGCTCAACCAGGTGGAGGCTGTCGATGTACCAATAGAGATCGAGCCGGCTACACCAGGTCGATTCAAGTGGGTGTCAACGAGAAATCTGCAATTCATACCTGACACTACTTTACGGCCAGCTGCTCGTTACGAAGTGCGGGTGCCGCCAATTCGGTCACTTGATGGAGTGTTGGCAGAGCCGTTCACACACACTTTTTCTACTCGGCGTTTGGAGTATGAATCTATCAGCAGTGGGTCGATGAATTTTAATGACTCTATTAAGGTGCAGTTCAATATGCCGGTCGATATAGATCGTATGAGGAGCCATGTAACAGTACGGACGGCCGTGGGAGATCGGGTGCCAATTGAGATAACCTACGGCCAGGCCACTCGAACAGCTTCGCCAGGAGTGACTGAGACTGTGACCGACCAGCGAGTACTGGAGATTCGTCCGGTGCGAGATTCACATGGCCGTCCTCGAGTGTGGGATTTTGCCACAGCGTATGAGGTAGAGATTACCCAGGCGCATGCTTTGTTTGGAGTGAACCCAATCAGTCAACGTCGTACCGAGCGTTTAGAAGTACCGACCATTGTCCGTGAGATACGGGCAGAATCTGATCGTTCAACGCTGGTACGGCAGGATATGTTTGACCCCGAGGGCGTCTTGGTTGTTGAATTGTATGATGAGGTTTCGTTGGATGATTCAAGAATAACAGCCAATGGCTTGGTTGCAGTTTCCTACGGTGAGCGGTGTCGGGAAGTACATACAGGCCTGCTTTGGGCTCGTCGTGCACCCTGTGAGCGAGAGACTGATCGGCGAGTGCTACGATTACAATTTGCGCCAGAGCAGTTTGCGCCTGGAGATGTACTAGCTCTTGACCTACATTCTCTTGTCGCGCCAAGTGGCTTTGTCTATAACCAGCAACCGATTCGTAAGAGTGTGAATGTGTACCCAGAATTTTCTATCGCACGGTTAGTACCGAATCATCAGCGAACGGCAGCCGCAGTTGACCATTTGTACGTATGTTCGACCACACCACTGCAGCAGCCTGGGGATGCTGGTATGGGAAGCTACATTACTGCTTCTGAGCGTATTGTCTTTGGACGCTGGCAAGGTAGTCGTCTCATTACTGACAGTATGAATCAACCAGTGTGTCGTGTGGGCGAGTTTCAAACACGAATAAATTACGGCTTGTTGCCCGAGACAACGTATGAAATTGTTGTCAGACTGGTTGATCAGTTTGGGCAGCGGGCTGAAGCAACTGCTCGCTTTACTACCGAGCGAGTCACCAATCGAGACACTCGCTTTCATCACCTTCAGAAACAATACACAGTGACGACTCCAGACACGACCACCTTGACATTTGCTGTTGAAAATATGACGTACATGAATATGCACGTCTGCGAGACAACTCCCGAGCAGTTCTTACGTTTTGTGGCCGACCGACCAAGTAACACCACAGGCATCCAGCGTGGTCTCTGTACGGCCCAGCGAGAGGAGCGGATCGAGCTACCAAATCGTTATTGGGAGCTAAACTACTTCCAAGTCAATTTGGCAGAGTATACGAACGAACCAGCCGGTCATTATATTATAACTTTCTCACACCCCGAGCATCAAACGGGATTTGGCGCTAATCGGGGCCAACACTTTGAACGGGTCTATGTCAGTGTGACAGATCTATCATTGGCGAAGAAAGAACTCACGTACAATCCGAGTATTCAACGAGAATTACTCCACCCCAGAGCTGATGATTTTCATGCAGCAGCAGTTGCTCGCCAGCCAAATTTGTACTGGGTAGTTGATACTGCATCTTTGTCACCAATCTTTGGAGCAACGGTGACCCAGTTCCATAAAATTGACGGCCAAGTACGACCGGGTAACAGTGCGGTCACGAACAGGGAAGGGATTGCGCAACCTGCCGCTGAAGCTAATGTGGTTGGTGCAGTGGTTAGGGTGGGTAACCGCACAGCGGTTGTAGCTAATTGGGCTGATATGCTCCAGAATCGCCAAGCGAGCCGCAGTACTGCGCGGACGTACGTCTACACCGATCGACCTATCTACCGACCTGGCCAGACGGTACACCTACGTGGGATTGATCGTGTTGGTTTTGACGGTGAGTTTGAGACCGTAACCGGTGAGATGGTCACGGTGGAGATCCGTAATAGTCGGAACGAGGAAATCTATAGTGGTGAACTGCCGATTAGTCGCTACGGTACCTTTGCAGCCAGTATTGATTTGCCAAATGATGCGCCTCTGGGTCGCTATCAAATTATCGCCTTTGATCAACGCTTTACCTTTCAGGTAGAGGAATACGAAGGGTCGCCATTTCGCTTGACGGCCACGACTGAACGAGAGGAGTACATCAATGGTGATGAAGTAGAATTACATATCGATGCAGAATACTATTTTGGTGCTCCGGTCCAGGCGGGGACGGTGTCGTATTCAGTGGTTAGTCAGCAGTACTTTTTTGACAGATACCAAGATGAATTTTTCAGCTTTGGTAGTCAGTGGTATTTCTGCTACACCTGCTGGTTCGGTGATCAGTTCTTGTACCGTGGTGAGGTTAAGTTAGACCAAAATGGTCAGGCAGTAATTCGTGAACGATTGTCGCTTGATGAGCTCTTTCCCAATGGTGAAGAAACAGCTAGTCGCTTACTGACGTATCAGGTAACTGCAACAGATGCCGATGGACGAAGTGTTTCTACCCAGCATTCCTTTATCGTTCATTACTCAGATGTGTATCTAGGGGTACGCACAGATCCGTTTTTCAGTCGTGTCAACGAGCCAGTGACGGTTAGGATGAAAACTGTCGATATTTCAGGAACACCAGTGCGAGTGCAGAATATTGACTATACAGTGTATAAAGTGACGTGGGACACCTTTCGGCGCCAAGAGGTCGATGGTGGCTTTTACTTCCATTCAGAAAAACAGCTGACAGAAATCAGGCGAGATACTGTCCAGACCAATCGATCTGGTGACTTCTCCGAACAGATCACGGTGTCAGAACCAGGTTCGTACGAAGTTCATGCTTCTTATACTGACGGACGAGGTAACACACAGCAATCAATAGTGCAATTTTATGCCCGTGGTGAGGGCAGTGTGAGTGTGCCAAGAAATAATAATTACACGTTAAACATGTCAGTATCGCAGCCAGAGGTGTCAGTTGGCCAGACCGGCTCGGTTCTTATCACTACTCCGCATGAGAGAGCTCGGGCTTTGATTACGACCGAACGAGGACAAATATTCACATACGAGGTAGTCGACATTGTTGGTGGTCTGCATGTACATGAATTTCCTGTAACCGCTCAGTATGTACCAAACATCTACGTGACTGCTGTACTACATGCTGCTGAGCCGGCAGTCCAGTTTAATTCGGTCGAGTTCTTTGTGGATCGCGCACAGCGACGGGTAGTAGTCGATGTTACACCTAATAAAACCTCGTATCTTCCTGGCGATGAGGTAGTGCTTGATATTAAAACCCGCTCCGCGACTGGCGAACCAGTCTCGGCTGAAGTCTCCGTAGCAGTAGCCGATCTTTCTGTACTGGCGTTGGTAGGAAACCCAAAGAAAGACCCACTCCAATTTTTCTACAGTGGCTTTCCACACACTATCTCAACCGCGAGTAATCTTAAGAACATTCTTCACGAGGTCGATGTGCCTGATGGTACGAAAGGTGGTGACGGTGTTAACCCGGAAGACTTGGCCTTACAGCCTCGTGGTGATTTTCGTGATACAGCATTTTGGGACGCTGCGGTGGTAACCGATGAACGCGGTCGGGCAAGCGTAGCTTTTACATTGCCAGATAATCTTACTACCTGGCAGATAGAGGCAGTGGCTGTTACAGAAGACACGAGGTTTGGGACTGATTATACGGAGTTTACTTCTCGTAAGGATGTAATGGTGCAACCGTTAACGCCACGATTCTTCATTGCGGGAGATACTGTTTATATTGGTGCACAAGTATTCAATCAGACCGATCGGCACGAGACGTTTACGGTTTCGTTTGTGAGTGAATCATTACCACTTGCTGGTCGCAATGAACAGTCAGTCAGGATTAGAAGTGGCGAATCACAGACGGTGTTTTTCCGTACGGAGATTCCACCCAGCTGGCAACCAAATCATACCCTAACGCTTTCGGCTCGAGGGGGTGGCTTCGCAGATACGGTTATTCGTACGATTCCGATGCAGCTAGACCGAATATATGAGAGTGTCGCTACTGCCGGAATGACGCCAGGAGGTGTAGCTACTGAGTATCTCTTTATTCCAGACTCGATTGCCACAGACCGTGGTGGAGTAAGTGTTACCACAGGGTCATCAATGCGAGGTTTTTTCAAACCAGTGGTGGCGTACATTGCTCAGGCTGAACAGAGTCGTTGGTTTTTAAATAATCTCTACCAAGTCGCCACGTTGGCACACATTTACAACGTTGGGGGAGTTGATGATGTAAATGAAATAACAATCAGTGTGGGTTCGCAGGAGAAAACTGTCGCTCGGGCAGTTGAAGCAGCTTTGAAAACTGTAAGAGAAGCGCAACGCACCGATGGTGGTTTTGCCTACTCGTTCCAATCGCGCTCCTCAGTGCCGTTGACGATATCAATCATTCCAATCTTGCTCGACCTGCGGGATTTAGGGTATGAGATTGAGGATTCACTAATACGTTCAGCTCTACAGTTTGTAAATAATCAGATGCGGCAACACGAACCGAATATCCAACGTCGAACTGATTTAGCCTTTCATTATGCGCACGGGATGCAACGGCTCGGAGATTTTCAGATTGATTTGTTTATCAGTAATCTTCTCACAACCACACCAGGCAACCGGCAGCTGGCAGATTTGCCGAACTCGCAGTTATTACGAAAAGCACAACTGCCGGTCGGTCAGTACATGAATGCCCAGCAGCGTACGGAAATATATCGCCAACTGATCAATCGAGTAGTGCAATCTGGTCGTGGCGCAGTATTGCGAGACCCGAGACAGTCGAATGCTTTCCGTATCTCAAATCAAATCCGTCACTCTGCCCAATTACTACAGTTACTGATTGAAGAAGAGGTCCAATATCCGCAACTTGATGAAATGACGCGATGGCTTTTGGCCGTGCGTGATCGTGATCAGCGTTGGTATTCTGATGAATTGACATATCACGTGGTACGAGTCCTGCATCGCTATGTTTTAGAGACTGAAGAAGGCAGTGTGGACAACGGGGAGGTCGTTATTAGTAAAGCTGGTACCGAATGGTTTACGCACGAATTTTCATTGCGACAACCAGTACAGCAAACCAGTGTCGCCTTGGCGGATATGGCTCGCAATCAGCTGCTGCCAGTACAGTTCATGCGAACACCGGCAGGTAGCTTATATTACGATCTGCTACTACGGTATACCTTGCCGGCAGCGACTATTCCACCACGTGATGAAGGTATAACCATCACCCGAACCTTACGACATCTTGGTGATACCTCTTTACGATCAGAGATACAGCGTGGTGACATTGTGGTCGGTGAGTTGACCATCACCATACCAGACAGCGGACACGATATGACAGTGAGTGCGCCAATTCCGGCTGGATTTTCGTTGGTCAATCTTAATTTAGCGACTGAGGATCAGGATATTGTTAATCGAGACACCGTCGCGGTTAATAGTAATACAAGCAGTTGGTGGGATCTTCTACGAGGTCACACGAGGGTCCAGACGGCCTTACTGGCTGGCCTGGGAGCTGATACTCGAGAACCAATTACACCACGACATCGGCAGCTGCCGGTGGAGCGGGAGGAGTTGTCCGATTCCTCAGCCGAGCTCTACTTGACTGGTCTCCCAGCTGGGGTGTATCGGTACCAGTACTTTATGCGAGCGCAGACACCAGGAACCTACCTTCAGTTGCCGGCGAAAGCATCGTTAGTATATTTCCCGGAAGTATTTGGCCGAACGACTACAGATTACATTACTATCAATCAGTAATCGATATCGTAATAGTTTCCGTTCTGGTTGGTTCGTAGACCGAAGTTGCGGTAATAGTAAACGTACCCGTCTTAGGTGGACGCCAAGTGGCCAAGTTTCCGGTGCTTAGAAATATGTCATCTATGAACCAGTCTACTTGCGTGGTGGCTCGTAAAGGGATGCTGGTAGTGTGTGTTAAGGCATACACATCACCGTCGTGTGGTGAGTGGATGAGCGATTCATCTAAGAGGATAGTACGCAATCGGACAGGGTCATCATCACGCAAACCCCATTCAAGTGAATGATCGAAAGCATGCTTAGCTAGCATTTGATCTAGCTCGATACTTGTCATGGTGTTGTACGGAGTCGTCAGAAGATACTGCATCACATCATGCCACACCGCTCCGGCTCCTTGTTGGCCAGAGACTTTAATCATGGGGGTATTGTTGGCGTTACCAAGCCAGACACCCACTACTAGGTCGCTCGTGTAACCAACGATCCAGCTATCGTGGTAGTCGCGGGAGGTGCCAGTTTTTACACCATAATCATGGTGGGGAATATTTAAATTGGATTGAAGACCAAATTGAGTGACTGCGCTATCACGATCACGAAGGATAGTGTGTACCAGCCCAGTTACAGCCGGTGAAAAAATTTCTGTCGGCTGATCGATATCAGTGTGGGGGAGTTGTACAGTTTGCCCGATGTCAGCATTACTGTATAGCGGCCGTATAAGACCTTGTTGTGGTAAGGCAGTAAAATAGTGGGTGAGGGTAAGTAAATCCATTTCTAAGCCACCAAGGGCAATGCCATACTCATAGGTGGCGAAATCTTGTAAAGAACGAAATTGCATGGTGGTCTCCGTAAATTCATAAAATGTATCCAAGCCGATAAACTCTAAGACCTTTACGGTCGGGACGTTGAGGCTACCGCTTAATGATTCGTGTAAGCTAACTTCACCTCGGTACTGGCCATCGTAGTTCTTGGGGTACAAAGGAAAGCCACTGGCTATTGGGTAGCGATACTCACGATCATCAACCAGTGTGTACGGTCGCGCGCCGGCAGTGAATGCTTGACCGTAGATGAAAGGCTTGATAGTTGACCCGGTTGGTCGTGACTGTATAGCCATATTGATTTGATCGCCGGCTCGTTGGCTACTCGGGTTGGCGGAACCGATAATACTGATGAGTTCACTGCGTCGCGGGTCAATCACCACCACAGCCCCTTGGTTGATATTTGCGTCTCGCATGGACGTTATGTGTTGGGCGAGAATAGTTTGTACATGTTTGTGCACTTCACTATCGAGGGACGTACGGCACGTCTCTGAGCACTGAATACCAACACTGGCTAACTCAAAAGCTTGGCTACTTTGGGTTTGAAACGAGGCAGTTGGTGCTGGTGGCACTAGGGCAGTGTCTTGATCTGGTACCAGGAGAGCTGCTAGGTGCCTAAAGAAATCAGCGTGGCTTTCTTGCCAAGGATTGCGACTAGCTGGGTGAGACAGGGTGGCCAGCAGCGAGAGTTGTTGTTCGATAGTGGTGTTGGCTAATGGGGTATCGAAGTAGGCCAAGCTACCCATCGCTAGACCCTGATACCGGTTACCGACAAATACCGTATTGGCATACATATTGAGAATATTTTCCTTGGAATATCTCAACTCCAACCCAATAGCGTACCAGGATTCAAACATTTTATTTCGGATTGTCCGATCTTGTTCATTACCAAGCAGATTCTTGGCTAATTGTTGGGTGATAGTACTACCACCATAACGCTGTTTAGAGCGAGAAAAAGTAGCCCGAATCATGCTGACTGGGTTTATTCCCAGATGATATCTAAAAAAGCGGTCTTCCTTGCTAATTAATAATTCCGATAGTGAGGCCGGCAACGCAGTAACTGATAATTGGAAATGATCACGAGTATTGGGAGTGATATGGAGTGGTACTTGCCAGCGATCGTATATCACTACAGATTCAAGTGCTAGGTATCGGGTGTGTGCATCGCGTGTAATGTATAGTGGTCCTATCAGTATGATAATGATAAGCACACTAATAGACCCAAAGAGCAATTTTTTATGAACTAGGCTTGACTTGGAGATAAATAGTATATCGGGTATTCGGAGCATACCAAGATTCTACTAGTATACCCTATAGGTTATTGTGCTGTGGCTTGATATTTTGATATTTGGTAGACTGAATATTAGTGCGGTATGAAAGATTTTGTAAAAAGTGAAGATGAATTGCGAAAGCGGTTGACACCACTGCAGTATACAGTGACGCAGGAGGACGGAACGGAGCCAGCATTTGCGAATGAGTACTGGGATAATCACGAGCCTGGTATCTATGTTGATGTGGTTTCGGGTGAGCCATTGTTTCTCTCTGTTCACAAGTACGACTCTGGGACGGGCTGGCCATCCTTTACTCAACCGATCACGCCTGAGGCGGTGACCGAGCACACTGATCGCTCGCTGTGGATGACACGCACTGAAGTCCGCTCCGTTCAAGCTGATTCTCACCTTGGACATGTCTTTCCCGATGGTCCAGCAGAGGCGGGTGGTTTGCGCTACTGCATGAACTCGGCAGCGTTACGCTTTATTCCTGAAGCTGAGATGGATGCGGCGGGGTATGGGGAATACTTGACGTATATATAGCCATCAGCTTTTTTAAATTATTCCCATTGCCTCAGCTGTAAGCTTCCCTGTACCAAGAGCACAGGGTGCTACTTACAAAAAATGACTTGACACAGGACAAGGGAATTTTTCTAGCTATGGTGTCGACCACCGCCGGCACATTTTTTGGTCTCATTCATCCCAGCTCCACTTTTTTCCTCTGTTGAAAAAAGTGAACTGATGTAAAAAGTGAGGAAAAAGTGGGGCTGGGCGTTCTGAGACAATGCTAGTAAAGATTAGAGTTGAAAAAATAGGTGGCGTACTCAGGAAGTAGTCACCTAAATTCACTGTAGTGCAAATAGAAAACGCCACCAAGCAGGGTGGCGTTCTCCTTGGCGGCGGTTGGTAGGCGGTCAGAGCGTCTGGCCTCGCGGGGTGACGTCGTGGCAGTATGGCTGGTCGATACTATCTTCCAAGGTCAACAGTAAGTGATCCCAACGAGCCATATCTTGTCGCGCACGCTGGGCCAAGTAGTTAGCTCGGTCGAGCACCGTCTGGCGGCTGAAAAGTCCCCGCAATTCCACCTCAACGGTACGTTCGCTGGCGCGCAAGAATGCCGCAGCTAGATCGCGACGCTCTGCTACTGCATCGTGATGCGCCTGCGACCAGGTGACACACAGCCTCCCGTGGTCCCTAGTGTACCCCATGCCTGCCAATCTGGTTGAGAATGAGTGCTGGTCTAGCGCCAGTTGAGCTTGGTGCAGGCTGTCTAGGGCTTGGGTGCGTTGGTATGAATTCATAATCCAGAATCCCAACACTAGAATCAGCAACAGGTGGATAAGCAGGCACAGATACATCTCAGTTTTTTGCACGACGTGACTCCTTTTGTTATCTCGGTGCACCTGGTACAGGCGGTCTTGTCTGTCATCAATATGACATACTATTTTGCTTGTGTACAGAGCCCCGCGCCGTCAGGCGCGGGGCCAGTATTTTTGCTATACTACGGCGGATATGACCCAACTATCGGCGGCAGCGAGGGAGCTACGAATTAAAGAAATTGAGGCGGCGATGTACCAGCCGGATTTTTGGAATGACCCACAAGCGGCCCAAGCACTGATTAAAGAATTACAAGAGCTGCAAGATGCGGCGGCGGGTAAGGGGAAGTATGACAAGTGCGACGCTATTTTTACCATCGTCTCGGGAGCGGGTGGTGATGACGCTGAAGACTTTGCTCGCATGCTAGTTGAGATGTACCAGCGTTACGCCGAAGGTCGTAACTGGCATGTTTACATTCTCGATAGTCACCCCAATGACCATAATGGGTATCGTAATATTACGTTTGAGATTCAAGGCAAGGACGCATACGGCACGCTGCAGTCTGAGTCGGGAGTGCACCGCTTGGTACGCATTTCGCCATTTAATAGCAACGGCAAGCGACAAACCTCGTTCGTCTTGGTCGAAGTGGCTCCCAAGATTACCGACGTCACTGACCACACGCTCGACGAGAGTGAGGTTGAGGTCAGCTTCGCTCGCTCGGGCGGCGCCGGTGGGCAAAATGTAAACAAACGGGAGACTGCGGTACGCATGACCCACACTCCGACCAATATCTCTGTACACGTTTCCTCCGAACGGAGTCAGCAGCAAAATCGCGAACAGGCCCACACCTTACTGCTGAGTAAGGTTATTGCCTTTCGAGAAGCGCAGGCGGCCCGCGAATTACAAGGCCTCACCCCCGAGAAATCAGTCAAGATTGAGTGGGGGAGCCAGATCCGTTCGTACGTTTTGCACCCGTACCAATTGGTCAAAGATCACCGTACCAACACGGAAATACGTGACGTAGACGCCGTGTTGGCGGGTGATATACAGGCATTTCTAGACGCCGTCGCGAAGATAGCGTAAAATGGTCTGGTACTACGTATGATCTACTTCGATACTGTCTCCAAGGTGTACAATGACGGGCGTGCACCAGCCCTTCTCGATGTCTCATTTCAAGTTGCGCCGCACGAATTTGTCTCCATTGTGGGTCACTCTGGTGCTGGCAAAACAACGCTGCTCAAGATGATCATTGCTGAAGATCGCCCCACTAGTGGCACGGTCTACTTTGAGTCCCTTGATGTGCACAGTATTCCGAAAGTAAAGTTGCCGCACTACCGTCGTAAGATTGGTACAGTCTTCCAGGATTTTAAATTACTAAGTCATTTGACAGCGTATGAGAACATCGCCTTCGCGATGGAGGCGAATGGTCGCTCTGATGCTGAGATTGCCGAGAATGTACCAGAAGCGTTAGCGCTGGTGGATCTTGAAGATAAGGCATGGAACTTTCCACACGAACTATCTGGTGGAGAAAAGCAGCGTGTAGCTATCGCGCGGGCTATCGTCAACCAACCAGACATCGTGGTAGCAGACGAGCCGACCGGAAATTTAGACCCGATTGCCACGTACGAAGTAGTACAGATCTTGCGTAAAATCAACGATCTGGGCACAACCGTCATTATGACCACTCATAATAAGGGAGTGATCGATGAACTCGGCCGACGAGTGATTACGATGGATGAAGGTCGGCTCGTCCGCGATGATGAATCAGGTAAGTATATTTTGTAACGTATGATCACTGCAACGAAACGCATTTTCCGCTCGGGTTTTATAGGTTTTTGGCGCAACGCGTATGTGTCGCTGGCATCTATTTTCGTGATGACCATTGCGCTGTTTGTTATCGGTACCACCTTGTTTGTCGATCAATTGTTGACGGCTTCGTTGCAGAATATTCAATCGCGAGTAGATATCAATGTCTATTTCACTACCACCGCGCCAGTGGAGCAAGTACTGGATTTACAAACCGAGCTTGAGCGTTTGCCGGAAGTGGCGAGTGTCACGTACACTTCACCTGAAGAAGCGCTTGCGCGCTATCGGGAGCGTAATCGTAACGAAGCGGCGGCCATCCAAGCGCTTGAAGAGTTAGACGAAAATCCTTTAGGTGCCTCTCTAGCAGTGCGGGCGGTGGAGACAGCGCAGTACGCGAGTGTCGCGCGCTTTCTCGACGAACAAGAACAGTTTGCCAGCATTATTAGCTTCGTCAACTTCAACGACAACCGCGAGGCCATTGAGCGTCTAACCAATATTATCAATGCCGTTGAGAGCGCCACGTTCTTGGTGATGATGATCTTGGTGGTGGCGGCTGTCTTGATCACCTTTAATACGATTCGGTTGGCTATCTACACGACTCGTGATGAGATTAAGGTGATGCGTTTGGTTGGCGCTGGAAATATGTATATTCGTGGACCGTTTATGTTGCAGGGAGTGATGTATGGGCTGATTGCTGGCTTGTTGGCATTGTTGATTCTTTATCCGATGGCGGTCTGGCTCGGTCCGAAGACAGATTCGTTTTTTGAGTTTGATCTTCATGCTTACTTCGTCTCTGATTTCTTAATCGTATTATCTGTTATTGTAGGTATTGGTGTAGTAATGGGTCTACTTTCTAGCACTTTAGCTGTCGCGCGTTATCTTCGCACCTAACCAGTCACTATGGCCGCCCGCAAGAAAAGTACAAAAGTAGCAGCCAAAGTAAAACAACCCTCCTTTATCTTCGTCGTCGGTGGTGTCATGAGTGGGGTAGGCAAGGGAGTGGCTTCCTCTTCAATTGCTCAAATTCTGCAAGCCCGTGGACTCAAGGTGACCGCCCTAAAGATCGATCCGTACATCAATGTCGACGCTGGCACGATGAATCCAACCGAGCACGGCGAAGTGTTTGTCCTTAAGGATGGGTTGGAGACTGACCAGGATATGGGTAACTACGAGCGGTTTCTCAACACTGATTTGCCGTCGGATAATTACATGACCACCGGTAGCGTGTATCTGTCGGTCATTCGCAAAGAACGTAATCTTGAGTATGACGGCAAGAATGTGCAGGTAGTACCTGACATTCCGCTCGAGGTCATCAGGCGGATCAAAAGAGCTGCCAAGCTTGCCGACGCTGATGTAGTACTGACTGAAATAGGGGGTACTATTGGTGAATACGAAAACATCCTCTTTCTTGAAGCGGTACGGATGTTGCAGAGTGAGATGCCTGAACGGGTAGCGGTAGTAATGGTTAGTTACTTGCCGGTCCCGGGCAGTATCGGTGAGATGAAGACCAAGCCCACCCAGCACGCCGCCCGTACTCTCGGTAGCGCAGGAGTAACAGCTGACATTATCATTGCTCGTAGTCCGATTGGGGTAGATAGTAAACGTAAGGAGAAGATTGCTAAGTTTTGCAATGTCCATAAAGAGAACGTTATCTCTGCCCCTGACGTTGATAGTATTTACGACATCCCACTCAATTTTGAGAAAGATCACCTCTCTGATCGTTTGTGCGCGATGCTCAATTTGCCGTGTAATCAAAGGCCCGACTTGACTGCCTGGAAGCGCTTTGTTCGTAGTTCTAAACAAGTCAAAAAACCAGTTAAGATTGCCGTGGTTGGCAAGTATTTCAATTCTGGTGAGTTTGTCCTTTCTGATGTCTATATCTCTATCCTCGAAGCGATAAAGTACTCGAGCTATGCGCTTGGCGTCAAGCCAGAGATTACTTACCTCTCAGCGCAAGATTTTGAAGACGGTGCTGAGCTGAAACGTCTACGTCAATTCGATGGGATTTTGGTACCAGGAGGTTTTGGTAAGACAGGAATAGCGGGTAAGTTGCGAGTCATCGAGTACGCTCGGAAGAATAAAATACCGTACTTCGGTATTTGCTACGGGATGCAACTGGCGGTCCTGGAGTACGCCAAGAATGTACTAGAACTTTCCGATGCTAGCACCGAAGAGATCGACCCAACTGCTGCCCAGTTGGTAATCGGCGTGATGCCAGAACAACGTGCTAAGATCGCAAAGAAAGATATGGGTGGCACGATGCGCCTCGGACAGTGTCCGGCTCGGTTACAGAAGGGCACTATCGCCCGGCACGCCTATAAAGCGGACGAAGTGCTGGAGCGTCACCGGCACCGCTACGAAGTCAATCCGGAATTTATTGAATCACTCACCGCCGCGGGAATGGTTTTTTCTGGCGTGTCGCCTGACGGTCGCCTGATGGAGGTGATGGAGTTACCAAGCCAGACCCACCCATTTTTTGTGGGGACGCAGTTTCACCCAGAGCTACAAGCCCGACCGCTGGCGCCTCACCCGCTCTTTACGGCCTTTATCAAGGCAGCTAAGCAGCGAGGCACAAAGTAGCGCGGGGTAGAGAACTACGGCCAGATATGGTACACTCGTGGGCGCATTGCGTGTGCCTTGAAGCGGCGCAAGTAATCTTGCCGGATCGTCTAATGGTAGGACACTGGGTTTTGGTCCCAGGTATCTAGGTTCGAGTCCTAGTCCGGCAGCCATAAACGGTGATTTAATGCAGTAGCACCTCAGCACTTGGGTGGTTCGAGATAAAAGCTAGTCGAGCTGGTCTAGTTGGTATGAAGGGCGAGGCGGACTTTGTTGAGTATCTCGTCTAAGCTGGCGTGGGACTTGATAATGTAGTCGACGATGTTGTATTCGTGAGTAGTGGCAACGTTGGAGACATCGTCCATAGCGGTCAGAATAACCACACGCGCTTTGCGTCCCCACGGGTCTTGGCGCAGTTTGGCGAGCGCTTCTTTACCACCCATTACTGGCATAATCAAGTCGAGCAATATTAAATCAGGTTGCGAGGCAATGGCTTTATCTAAACCCTCACTGCCGTTCGGGGCAGTGTCAACCTCATAACCAGCACTGGTAATGGCGTCAGCCAAAGCTTCGCGAATATCTGGTTCATCCTCGATGATTAATATCTTCTTTTGCATATGAGATAATAGTAGCACGTTTTTACACTGTACAAAGCCGGTTTCTGTTGGTTTTGTTGGTATGATACTTATATGCGTACTGAACGAAAACTGCGTCTCCAGCGCTTTGCTTGGTATGTCCTAGTTCTTTTACTCTTTCCTTTGCTGGCGGTGGCTGGTTGGTACACGTATGATCTCTTTTTGAGTGAATTGCCGTCATTGTGGGTGGTGGTTGGCGCTTCGGTGATTATTTCTTTATTCGTTATTAGAATTCTTTCGGGACAATTGGCAGCCAAGATACCCTCCGTCTATGACGAGGAGATAGCTAAGCTATTGCGGGCCCAGGAACGCTTTGCCTTGCTTTACGAACGTAGTCCAGTGCCGTACGTGACGCTCGACCGAGCTGGTAAGGTAGTGATGTGTAACTTGGCAGCCATCCGTCTCTTCGAGACCACTATCAATTCACTTGATGGCCAAGATTTTTCCCAATATTTATTACTGGAAGACAAGGCAGCCTTGCAACGTCTTTGGCGCGATCTGAAGAACGGGCAGACGTTTACCGACCGAGAAGTGCAGGTTCGCGCTGTTTCGGGTGCTGTCCGGTGGGTGCTGATTTCCGCCTTTCAGTCACAAGAAGCTAAACAGCAGTTGGTCTCACTGGTAGATATTACACATCGTAAGGAGGTCGATACCGCCAAGTCAGAGTTTGTAGCGCTGGCTACGCATCAACTGCGGACACCAGTGGCGGCCATTCGCTGGAACCTGGAACTCCTGCAACGACAACTTCCGCCGGATTTGCCAGACACAGCGAATAAGTATTTCGATAAGATACAACGTAACACTCTACGAATGATCGCGCTAATTAATGACTTTCTCAACGTATCCAAGCTCGAGATGGGTACCTTCGCTACCGACCTGCAACCAATCGAGTTAGCAAAATTTTGTGATTCGATCATTGACGAATTCACCCAAGCTATCGAGCAGAAGCAATTGACAGTGACGCCGTCGTACCAACCAGTTGACCTAACTCTAGTAAGTGATGAACGTTTATTGCATATCATTATTAGTAACCTGGTCTCAAATGCTGTCAAATACATAGAACCGAATGGTTCTATCGATTTGCGGTATCAGCTAGCTGGAAACGAGGTTTTAATTGAGGTAGCTGACACTGGTATCGGTATCCCAGCGGCTGAACTCTCAGAACTGTTTAGCAAATTCTTCCGCGCCACCAATGCGCAGGTGCAGCAAGCAGAGGGAACTGGCCTTGGTCTGTACGTGGTGCAGCAGTCGGTCGAGAAGCTCGGCGGTACTATTAGCGTGGCTTCGGTCGAGAATCAAGGGACGACTTTTAGTATTCGTTTGCCGTATAAGCGCTAAAGTAGCTACGTGTTGCTGTGAGGAATAAAGGTGAGTGCCTGGCCGCGTTTGGTGCCTCGGCCGGTGCGGCCGATGCGGTGGACGTAATCTTCAAAGGTGTTTGGTAAATCGTAATTGATGACGTGGGTGACGTTATCAACGTGGATACCGCGCGCGGCCACATCGGTGGCAACCAGGACGGTTGCATAGCCATCTTTGAAATTTTGCAAGGCGCGTTGTCGCTGGCCGTGTGTCTTATCACCGTGAATTGATTCGGCTTTGATACCAGCTTGGCGGAGTTGCTTGGTGAGGGTTTCAACGCCCCGCTTCATCGCGCCAAAGACGATGACCCGTTGATACGCTGGTCCTCCTAAGAGGGTGACGAGGGTGTCGAGTTTTTTGTCTGGGAAGTACTTGACCACATCTTGGGCGATACTGTCGGTCACATCCTTGGTCTTGACTGAGACGTACTCAGGGTTGTTCAAGAATTCTTCGGTTAGCCGTCGGGCGGTATCGTTCATAGTCGCTGAGAAGAAGAGGGTATGACGCTCTTTTGGTACCATGGTTAAGATACTACGCATATCATTGATAAAGCCCATGTCAAGCATCCGGTCGGCTTCATCCAGGACCACGGCCGTCATCTTGTGCGGACGGATGTTGCCGCGATCGATCAGATCCATAATCCGACCAGGGGTCCCGATGATGAAATGGTTGTGGCGGCGCAAGGTTTGAATCTGCGGGCGAATCGCCATCCCACCTACGCAGGTGACCGACTTGAGTCCTAGACCACGAGCCAGCTTACGAAACTCTGACTCAACCTGAATAGCCAACTCTCTGGTTGGGGTGAGGATCAGGGTCTGACCGGTATGACGATGAAGAGTGCGCTCGATAAGCGGAATCAAAAAGGCGGCCGTCTTACCAGTGCCGGTGGCGGCTAAGCCGATGAGGTCGCGACCTTGCAACAGGAATGGGATGGCTTGGTCTTGGATTGGGCTCGGCGAAGTTAGCTTATTGAAGCTGATATTCTTTTGTAGCTGCTCATCAAGCTGGAAGTCAGTAAAGCGGTGCTCAGGCGTATACACCTCTTGGACGAGGTCTACCGGATTCGTATTAATAAAGCGTGTCGGGTCGAAACTTGGTTGCTGGACTTTACGACGCTGTGGGCGACGGGTAAAGCGATCAGAACGACCGTGAAAACGGCGTGAGGCCGAGCGACGCGGGCGTCGCGAAGTAGAAATAGGCATCAGAAATAGTGGGTTATTAGTGAGATGGAGTGGCGTGCGTATAGCGACGTGTCTCCGGGGCGGTGCAGGTAGAATAAAACCAAGGTGTCCGTGACGGTTTGGCAGCTAATGAGCCCCACACGTGTATCAAAAGCTTGTACATAGTATACTGTTTTGCAGAAAAATGTCAATGTCACTGGGTAATGTGTACACACATTTGGCACTTTTCATTATCATTATGAAATGTGTGTATCTATGGCTAAAACTATACAAGAAGAACGCTGGCGGTGGCTGAAACCGATTATCAATAAGGAAATTAG
>SKHJ01000017.1 GCA_007116965.1 Candidatus Kaiserbacteria bacterium | reverse complement strand
GGCCGGACGGTCGCGACTTCGCGACCGTCCGGCCGCTCTTCGCGCAGGCGGGCGGTGTGTCGCCGGTGTTACACGGTTCGGGCATCTTCTATCGCGGCGGTACCCATATTTTCACGGCCCTGACGCTTGGCGGGCCGCGCGACGCCCAGTTCATCGATACTATCGAGGAACAAGCGACTAGTAAGCACTTTATGCATCATTACAACTTCCCGCCATTTTCAGTCGGTGAGACCGGTCGGGTCGGCGGCTTCAACCGCCGAATGATTGGCCATGGGGCCCTGGCGGAGAAAGCGTTAGTGCCCGTCATACCAGAGAAGAAAGATTTTCCCTACACCATTCGACTCGTCTCCGAAACGATGGCCTCCAACGGTTCAAGCTCAATGGGTTCGGTGTGCGCCTCTACGTTGGCACTGATGGATGGTGGGGTGCCTATTACTCGACCGGTGGCCGGCATTGCCTCGGGCGTGATGCTCGACGGTGACCGCTACCAATTACTAACCGATATCCAAGGCCCAGAAGACGAGTACGGTGATATGGATCTTAAGGTCGCTGGTACCACCGTTGGCATTACTGCTATCCAAATGGACGTCAAGGTAGGAGGTATCCCGATACCAATTCTTAGTGAAGCCCTGGCGGCTGCTAAGACTGCCCGTTTACATATCCTTAAAACCCTAACGGCGGAGATTGCAACGCCTCGACCAGACATCTCACCGCGAGCACCGTATATCATCCAACAGCAGATCAATCCCGAGCAGATTGGTCTGGTTATTGGCAGTGGTGGTAAGACCATCAACGGTATCAAGGACCAAAGTGGCGTAGATGATATCAGTATCGAAGACGATGGTACAATCTATATTACCGGTCACAAGGAAGCTGCGGCCGTAGCCCAAGCCCATATCGAACGGCTGACCAAGACCTACGAGGTCGGTGAGGAATATCAGGCAATTGTCACTAGTATCACGACCTTTGGTGCCTTCGCCCATTTTGATGATGGGAACGGAGAGGGTTTGATACATATTTCAGAATTAGCACCACGTCGAATCGAAAAAGTAGAGGATGTGTTGGCAATCGGCGATCAAGTGCCGGTTAGTATCATTAAAGTAGAAAATGGCAAAATTGCCTTATCTATCAAGCGGATAGCTCCTGACCACTTTAGCTAGCCTACCCACACCTTGTTGGCTGATTACCTTATTTGGCAAATAAAATAAGGTACTATAGATATATTACGGTATGGCTAGCGACGACAAACCGACATTGGCTAAAGTGCGAACCTTTGCTCAGGATGCTGAGCGTGTCCAGCACACGTCTACTGACCACGATAAAAAAACCAAAGATCAGGAAGAAAAGCCATCGCTAGGTAGAACTGGAGATAAAAAGACCAACCAGACCGATACACACACCACCAAAACCGGTGTCGACCTCAAAAATAGATCAGTTGCCCCAACCCCAAAAGACTTTAAGAAAGAAAAGACAGACGAGACACATATAGCAGACCGGCCTCACACCGCTGAACCACGTACCAAGATTCCACCACCACCACCAAAAGATTCAGCTTCTGCCGGCGGTCCACCAGAACCAAAAGATCACCCGCCGTTCCACACCTTACACCGCTCATCTACCAAGGTCGACGGGCCAGCTCCTTCAGCTGAGAAGCAGGAGGCCTTACAGCAATCATCGGCCGCTATCCACGCTGCCCCTGACTCGATCTTGGATACAGAAAAAGCTACTGTTTTGGAAGTCAAACGTGACGCCGCTGAGAACGCTACTATCATCAAAGATACCAAACGTCACCACAAAGGCTTCTTGCGAGCATTATACGAAAGTATCACTCAAGATCTATCATCCGTAAAGAAATCCCTTACACCAAAACCCAAGGTTGTGCTGACCGTTAGCTCACCCGAGACACGAGCTGATGTGGTATCCCAAGCAGCGTCCCGTACTGGGGTCAGCATGGTAGCTAATGAAGGTGTCGCCGACCGCATCCGACAGCGACACCTGCTCGGCGAGGAGACAGATGAGATAGCTGGTTCAACAACAAATATTGAGCCCGCTTTCTTACCGGAACTGCCTGCACACGAGGACAATGGATCAACCGTTCGGGTGCAGGCAGTAGAGGTGACTCCTCGCCGCACTTTCCGCACCCCCGAATCTGTGTCTGACAGCCAGCTACCGTCAGAGGTTGCAGCACCACAACCAGCGACAGATACACCTGATCCTCATTCTACCGCCACCAAGAAAGAGGAAGTGACAGCAGCTACGACGAAGCCAACCACAACGAAATCAAAAGCCTCTCCAGCATCAGCGGGCACCGAGCCAGTCATTGAGACTAGTCAGCCGAAAGCAAAAACAGACGACGTACCATCCCCAACCAAGAGTGATACTCCGCAGTCGACACACCCAGTTACTACTGATGAGACCACCACCTCGGACCTGGCCGCCCAGCCAACAGAAACCACAGCAACGGACGAACCTTCTACAGCACCAACGACCGCCCGCCCTGAACCAACCAAACCAGACGTCACCCCTAGTGAAGCTCCTCGATCGTCCCCGGTACCAGCAGACCCGCCTGCCCAGGCAACACCTGTTTCCGCTCGTCCGCCTACAGCTGTTCAATTTGGAGAAAGCCAGACCGAGGAGGAAGTAGTACTAGAGCAAGCTACCGAGCGATATCAGACCAATATCCTGGTGGTGCAAGTAATCAGCGTAGTACTCTTGACGGTTCTGGTGATCTACAGCGCGGCTGTATTGATACCCAATCTCTTACCTCGAGAAGCGGCTGCACCTAGTGTTGAAACCGTGATTGGTACTCAAAGCGTGGCCGTTGTCCTACACGAGCGGCCGAGTACCGACGAACGTTGGTCGGTTGTTCGTGAACTGCTGCAAACTCACCGCAACGAGGTCCTGCAGATCACCCCTCAAGAAATGGTCGATGATGCATGGCAAACTGCCGACGCTGGCACTGTCTTCCGCTCTCTCAATTTCACGCCACCAGCTAGCTTGCAGTCAATCGCTACCGCCGTGTACCTCGGTGGCTACCGTGGGCCAGACAATCCGTATATACTCATTAAAGTCAGTAATCGCAATGAGGCGCTTGGGGCTCTTTTGACCTGGGAGGTCAACCTCGCCAATGAGTTACTACCTTGGATCACCACAACGAACGATGGTCGCTTTCGTGACGTTGTCAATGGCGGACACGACCTGCGTGTTTTTATGGGAGAGGATAACACACCGCAACTGACCTATGGACTGACCAATAATGCTATCCTGATCACCACTACGCCATCGGTCTGGAATGCCCTCGTGCCATATCTGCGTTAGTACGGTATACTGCAGGTATATGGTAGACACAGCAAAAATCAAAGGTCAATTAGAGGTGATGCTTGATGAGGTGATCGTTGAGCTCGAACGTATCGCACACTATGATAAAACCACTGGTGATTGGGTGGCCAAACCAGATGGCGGTGAAGTAGGGGAAGCAGACGAAAATGTTGAAGCCGATGTGGTTGAAGAATGGAATGAGCGACGAGCCATTGTGGCTCAGCTTGAGACTCGCTTTAATAATATAAAGCGTGCCCTGAAAAAGATTGAGGGAGGTACGTTCGGTACCTGCGAAATATCTGGCGAACCAATCGAAGAGGACCGTTTGGCAGCTAATCCCGCCGCTCGTACGTGTAAAGCTCATATGAACGACGAGGGGCAACTCCCACTCTAGAGCTATGACGGTGGCGCGCACGTACACCGTGCAACCACACGTCCTCGACGGTAGCGTTGTGACCGTCGAGGCTGATTTGGCCCGCGGTACGCACTCCTTCACTATCGTTGGTCTGGCTGGCAAAGCCATTGAGGAAGCTAAGGACCGTATCAATGCCGCTATCACCCACAGTGGCCACAAGCCACCACGACACCACGCGCAACGAGTAACCCTTTCCCTTTCACCAGCTGATCTAAAGAAAGACGGACCATTGTTTGATCTACCACTGGCCATTGCGTACCTCACGGCTGCGGGCGAGATCAAACCCGACGCAACCAAGCGTATCTACATCGGCGAACTCGCGCTTGATGGCACCTTGCGCGGAGTGAAAGGTATTCTCGCCAGTGTACAACGAGCCCAACAAGCTGGCTTTACAGAAGTCATTGTGCCGGCCGCCAACGCTCGGGAAGCGGCTTTGGTCAGTGATATTATCGTCTATTCCGCCCCTGATCTACGGTCGGTCATCGCCCATATTGACACCGCTCATCCCCACCCAAACGCACTAACGGTCCAAGACCAGACCGAGATTCCAGAGCGATGGGAACCAACGCAGATTCGACTGGAAGATATCAAAGGCCAACATCAGGCCAAACGGGCGCTGACCATCGCCGCGGCTGGTCGCCATAATATAATGCTCGTCGGTCCGCCCGGTACCGGCAAAACTATGTTGGCACGTGCTCTTCAGAGTATCCTGCCGCCGCTCTCACGAAGCGAAGCTCTGGCAGTGACCGCTATTCACTCGCTGGCCGGATCGCTGGAAAGCGATGTCTGTGCGCTGCCACCGTTTCGCGCCCCACACCATACCGCTTCGCACACCGCCTTGGTCGGTGGTGGGAGCAACCCCAAACCAGGTGAGGTCACCCTCGCCCACCACGGCGTCCTGTTTATGGATGAGTTTCCCGAGTTTGAACGACGTTCCTTAGATGCCCTGCGTCAACCACTCGAAGATAGGGTGGTGTCCATTGCCCGAGTGCAACACTCTGCGCTGTTTCCCGCCGACTTCTTATTGGTGGCTGCGCTAAATCCCTATCGTGGCAGTGAAGACGGTACAACTGATTACCTACAGGCCATTCGTGACAATTATGGTACCAAGATATCTGGTCCGATCTTGGACCGTATCGACTTGTGGGTCGAAGTGCCACATATTGATTACGAGACCCTGCAATCATTACCGAGCACCAATGGTGAGACCGATACCATCTGCGAACAAATCGCAACCGCTCGCGATCAAATGCAGGCCCGCTTTCCAAAACAGACGCCAGCGGTTAATGCTAATCTCTCAAGCCGCGATATCGATGAACGCATTGTTCTCAGTAATGAAGTTAAAGGCCTCCTGAAATCATCGAGTCAGAAACTTAACCTCTCGCCCCGTAGCTACCACCGCTTGATCAAAGTGTCTCGCACCATCGCCGACTTAGCCGCAGCCGAGCACATCACACCCGAACACGTGTTGGAAGCGCTACAATTTCGAGTGAAGGTGTAAACCAACTTGTGCATTGTCAACCACTGTGCACTCGAAGTGCACAGTTTGGGACACGACTGAAGTCGTTTATGGTTCCTGCACATTGAACGCATCTTTGCCAGCCTCACCTTCGAAGTGATGTTTGATGTATTCCTCTATCATCTTTGTGGTTACGTTACCGGTTGAGCAGACAAAGTACCCGCGGACCCAGAAGTGTTGACCCCAGTAGCGTCTTTTGAGTTCGGGGTATTCCATTTGGAGTTTTCGGGATGTTTTACCTTTGAGATATTTGACCAATTTTGAGACCGATGTACTAGGGTCTATGG
>SKHJ01000022.1 GCA_007116965.1 Candidatus Kaiserbacteria bacterium | reverse complement strand
GGCCGAAAGGCCCGCGCTGGGTGTTTATGCGCAGCAAAAAACACCACTGGTAGTCCGTAAATCTCTCCCAATACCTCATAGACCACCACCGCCGCCAAACCACGTATCCCCCTATCCCCAACCCTGTGAATAGTGTAGAGACCAACAATAGCAACCTATCCCCCGCTTGTACCCAACTAAGCCTTAACCTTTACCTTGACAAATATAGAGCAGTACCCATAATGCACTTAGAGTGCCGTGCGTGAGGTGCGGTACATCATCAACCCGGCAACCAGAGGAGGCTGCCATGAAGTTCTTCAACAAACCCACAGCCCTTGTGGCTGCGTTCACTGCGCTGCTAAGCCACCCGCTTGCGGCCGAGCCGGTCTTTCCGATCGAGTCCATCTGCCACCAGGTCGATGTCGAGCTGTGCCAGGAGGTCTACTTTCAGCAACCATACGGAATCTTTGACAGGTCGTACTGGCTGGCGGTCGATTTGTTCGAGCAGATGATCGAACAGCGTGACCAGGAAAGCGCGGCCGCTTTTCTGGAGCTGCTTGAGATGTCGCATGCAGATCGGGTTTCGCTCTATTCTGCGCTACCTCATGATCAGTTCCGCATATCTCACCACGCTGTGGCGCAAGTCGACTTCGCACTTGACATCCTCAACTGGGCCAAGAACTACGGTGAAGAGAAGTTGGCGCAGTTGGAAGGGTATCGCGGTGTAAGCTGTCAGGTCGTGATGGAACTCTGTAGTGGGTTTACCGAGCATATCGGGTCGGTGCAGGTGCAGCTGGAGCATATTACCGAGATGCAAGGACTCTTTCACAGCCTACTGGGTAATGTCGAGCGGGCTATCGCTATGTTTGAGCTGGCCGAACTCCAGCAGTAACGAGTTTCAGATGACGAGGGAGCAGCAAGATGAATAATCCCCCCAGGAGACGTAGTGTCTGGGGGGATTTTCTATCACCAGCAAGCAAGAACCGCATTGACTTGGCTGCCGGCAGCGCTGGCCCCTCCAGGTATGACAGCTTCATCAATTATCACTGATCGGTTAAATTCAACGATGCGGGTGTTTGTTCTGCCTCTGTTGTTGCACTCTTCAATTTGTGTAGATGTAGATCCACAAGATATCATACCACCTGCACCTCGAGAACAATTTTGTATCAGAGCACTTTCAGGTATACCAGCTGCTAACAACTCATCGTTAAATTCGTTCCAAATTGCTGCTGATCCAATATTTCTAGGGTTAACTTCAGAGCCTGATTCAGTGCCTGGTACAACACAAGCATTCCGGGGAAAATTACTCAATCCGAAAAAAGTTGTTCTTCTAAGAAAAATCCCTCCTTCTTGCTCATTACACCAGTCCTCACAACCACCTAGAGCAAACCTAATCGAACATTCTATGACCGTACATCCCTCTTCACTTTCACATAAACTTTCTTGAGGTGATTGAAGCCGAGGCAACTGTAAGCCTTCTGCTCTAAAATCTTGACTTATAGTAGACATTCGTGCCGTGATATCGGTATTGATAATTTGCCTGTTAATAGAAATTAGGATGACTACAGTGGCCAGTATTAGCAATAGACCAAACACCGCGCCGCGGATATCTGCCAACGCACTTTGCTTATTGGTCACCACATCAGAGAGCATATATTTCGCACCGGCGATCACCAGCTTCACTACTGCCAACATCGCGGCGATACTGATTGAGAGATAGAACAATACACGCACATAATCAGCTAAACTACTACCACCTTCTAGTCCAGGGATACCAGCTAGAGTCTGGAAACCTGACTGCGCCATTACTACACCAGGAATGACAATAAGTATCAGAAGAAGTGTGAGCTTTAGGTTGGTCATAGTATCTATAATTATTCAATTAGATTGTGTGCGTAAACCCAAAGGTTGCCATCAAGTCTATTTCTAAATAAGGCAGTAACTTGATTACCCAGCAGGCGCTCGACCGCGATATCGCGGCCAGTATTACCACTGAGATTAGCTAGACTACGGCTAGTACCACGCTGATAGTTGATATTCCAAAACAAGTCATCACCACTGATGTTGCTACCTTTATACCAGTCCGACATACTGATGGCTTCAAAAGAAGCGGCACAAAGTAAAGAGTTCTCGCGAACGAAATAACATTTATCAGCAAGCACAGGAGTACTAAATGGTAATAATTCACTAGCATTAGTGTGGTGTGCAAAACTGAGTCGTTCATTAGCTGCTGTCGCAAAGGAATATCCAATTCGGGTGCCGTCTGTAAACAAACTAAGCTCACTGACATTAATAGTTCCCCTACGAATTGTCCCTTGCTGTGCTATAAATACAGGACTTTCCAAGCCAGTAGCGGCACGTGGATAAAAATAATGTGTATTATCAGCACTTGGCCCCCAGGCCACAGTAATCTGGGTCAGGGGCGTACGAAATAACTCACGGTCAGTGTTAGTCGTGAAGTCGTAAGCAAACGCGCGAGTTTGGTTATTTTCTACAACCGTGTAGAAGAGGGTGTTGTCTTCACCTATTCCGAAGTTGCGAGCATCAATGGGAATGATCTTAGGGTCGGTGTTGGTGCCGTTAGCTTGCTCCAAGTCGAAGATATGGAGTCGTTGCTCCGTGGTAAAACCACTAATGACCACACCATACTGACCATCTCTGGTGAAGTAGGCGTCGTGGGCTTGAGGAATAGTGAAGTTGGAGAGGCGTTCTCGTTGGTTGCTCGTAAGGTCATGGCGGTAGATATGTCCGGTGCCGGCCTTGGCATAGAGGGCGTAGGCAGCAGTATTGGTGGCGTTTTCAGCAACCAACTGGAAACCGGCCACTGGCTCGGTGGTGAGCTGTCGCAGAGCTGGTAAATCGCCGGGTGGCGTGACGGCCGTACCGACTCCTGGGGGCTCAGTAGTAAAATCAGCGTCATTCTCAGTGGTGGATGGCTGTGGGGCCGGTGCTGGTTGCTCACTCGAGAAGTTGAAGTTGGAGAAGACCTCCTCTACTCGCTCTGGCGTACCGTAGATGAGGATATACCCCCAAACGCCCAATAGTGCGAGGATAAGGACGAGGCCGCCAGCGATGAGGATTTTTTTGTTCATAGGTTAATGAGTAATTAGTAGCTCACCGCGGGCTTGTTGCGTGATATTGAATCGATCGGTTAGACGAAACTGTAAAAAAGATTGCTCAACATCGGTCTGCCGGCGAAGGTTAATACTCAGCGATCCGGTTTCGTTAATTTCAGTCAAGCGCTGCCCGGCCAATGACCAGTCTACCTCAGCTCGCCCCACTGAGGTGATTGCTAGGTAGTATGGCACAGCTAAAATATTGATATCACTATTGATACCGAAGGTGTAGCCACCTCGTAGGCTTCGCTTTTGGAAGCCGTAGAGGGGATGGATTGGGTAGAAGTGAACTTGCGGACTAACTAAGGGTATTTGCACAGTCTCAGAGCCGATTACCCCAATACCTGGACGACTGACTTCTAGTCGCACATCGACCAAACGGCCGTTTGGCATGGAGGTAATGATCTCGCTGAGACCCTGCTGTGGCCCACCCCCAATTACCTGACCATTGACTTGCCAACGATAGAAATAACTATCAGGATTACGTCGCATTCGCTCTTCGACGATAGCTACCAATCGTACTTGACTACCAGCTGAAGCCAAACCGCGACCACGGTAGGTAGGTGGTACATACGTTTGCGGTTCGACGATAATATCGAGGTGAATTGGGTTGATGATTGTACGAGCTACTAGCGTACCACTGTGATTGACTTCTACCAGTATGCGGTCAAGACTCTCAACTGGTAATTGTACTGTCGAGCGACCGCTCCAAGTATTTTGAACCTGGCCATTCACTGACCAAACCAATGAGCTAGGATTAGCAAGTTGTGAACTGGTGAGGCTCAGCGTAACAACCTCACCTGGTCGCGGGGCAACATTACTCACTTCTAAGGTAACCGACGATGGATTAGCAACACCGATACCACCAAAGAGCTGGGCTGTGGTCACTAGAGGGACGAGGAGTAGTGTAAACACTAGTAATAAACCAATTTTATGCATTGTATTGTAATGATAGCAGATATTCGCTACAGATGTGCTGTTTATTCACGGTCTAGGCCGGGTATAATTTTACGATTATGGCCCAAACTATAACCAAGGGAATAGTAAAAAGGTTTACTACTGGGTAGCTGGCTGCAATCATTGCCCCTAACATCGCAGCAATCTTAATCCCAGCCAAGTTACCGCTAGCCGGCTTCATACCCAGAAGCGTAAAAATCATAAATACGCCAATAATCATTACTAACCCTATAGCAATGGATAGTATCCAAAAAATAAAGACCAGACCCATCATATCAATGCCAGTAAAAGTCTCTAAGATCCAATCAACGATTTCTGCTAGAGGTCCCACAGAGGCAACTGCCCCCGCGATTCCGAGAGCAATAATCAGGAGTAAACTTGTCGCTATTTGCAAGGTTGCTAACGCTGAAACGAATACGCTAGCAGCGGCAAAACCAAAACTTGTCTTCCAGAAGCTTTGTTTTGAACCGTCAGGATTGACGCGGCGACCTTCTCGTTTTTTACGGACTTTAATTTTTCGTCTTTCCATTTCTTTCGCTTCAGCTGCTTGTGCTTCGGCCAGCGCGCGTTGTTCGTCTGCAATAGCTTTTTGTTGCTCTTTAGTAAGTGGCGCCTTGGCATACCCTACTACTCGGCCATCGATGGTCTTGATTGGTGCGCCGGTTGGTGCTTGTCGATCGGGTCGATCGCCGGGTCGAGCATAGAAACCATAATTTTGCTGGAGGTATTCTTCTTCAATAAAGGGTGGGTGATTTTGGTTGGCGGCCAGAAAAGACTGGTCTGTCGGGTTAACACGTCGTACGCCAGGAGACTGCCTACGAGCGGCTCGTCCACTCCGTTTGCGCGGTTCCATCGTGACCACATTATTTGCCGTTTTTGGTTTTTGGTTGTCGTTTGCTGCTTCTGGTCGTTGGTCAGGTCGGTAATAACCGTAGCGCTCCGCCAAATAGCTCTCACGGTCTTGCTCGTCGTAGCTTTTTGCGGCATTGGCCATTATTCCTAGTATAGCAGGTTAGCTCTGGGCTTGGCGGAGTTCTGCCCGGGCATTTTGGATTTTGAGAAGTTGCGAGGGGTCAGAGGTGATGATTTGGTCTTCGGTGTAGGAGGCGATAACCTTGATAGCCACGTGCTTCATCCCGACAAAGAATATCCCCTCCCCCACGTTTGATTCGAGTAGGAGAAACTTTTCTTCGTCGGTCAGGTTGAAGGTCTTTTGTACATTGTCGATAGCAGTCGGTGATTGTTTCATCAAGAATTGAATAGAGGAGTTGGTGATCATCGGAATACCGTACGGTGAACGGAGGAAGTCATCAACATCTTGGGTGATGGTAGAGATACCCAAGTAATATTTACGACCACGCTTAGCGAGCATAAAGAGGAATGAGGCGGTATCTTCTGACTTCATCATCCACCAAGCCTCGTCGATAACCATTAGACGCTTGACCATTCGACGGCGGATCGACCCCCAGATGTAGTTGGTGATAATGTACATGGCAATGGTCTTGAGTTCGTCCTCCATATCGCGCAACGAGAAGACCACAAACTTTTGCTGGATGTCGACATTTGAAGGTTGGTTGATGAAACCAGACCAAGTACCATGCGTGTACTTCTGTAGACGTAGCAAGAGCGATTCACTCCCCTCCATTCCGGCTAGAATCATTTCAAAGTCTGCCAAAAGCGGTGGCTCTTGCTCACTGTAGTCGGCCTCACCAGTAATATCTTTTAGTGCGTATACTTCGTGCAAGGCTTGGTCGATAACGGTTTCCTCTTCTGGCGTAAGCCCACCTAACATCAAGCGGAAAAGACCAATGAGTTGGATGATGTGGCCGCGTAAAATATCTTTTGGGTTCTCATCTGGTTGGGGTGGCGGGAGGTCAAAGGGGTTGATGTGGTGACTGGAGGAGAGTGAGATATTGAAGAAGCGACCACCAGTGGCTTCAGCCAAGTACTCGTACTCGCGCTCGGGGTCAATAACGATAACTTCGGTACCAAACATCAGTGAACGTAGAATTTCTAGCTTAGTATTATATGATTTACCAGCCCCGGAGACCGCGAAGGTGACGGAGTTGTAGTTGGTCAGCTGATAGCGATCAAAAAGGACGAGCGATGAGTTATGTCGGTTGACTCCATAGAGAATACCGGTATCGGCAGTCAGGTCAAAAGAGGTAAAAGGAAAGAAGCTCGACAGTGGCTCAGAGTTGAACTTACTATTCACCTCCAGCTCGTCGGTGGCAGTCGGAATGATACTGCGGAAACCTTGCTCTTGCTGGAAGATGGCTGGCTTAAGGTAGATCAAGCGGGCATCAAGCATTCCTTTGAGTTCAGACTCGACGCGGTTGAGTTCACTCTCGGTATCACCGTAGATAGCAACGTAAAAGCCAACGTTGAAGAGCTTCTCTTCGGCCTGTTGGAGTTTGTCACGTAACTCTTCCAGGTTACGAAAGGCCGCTTCTAGTTGCGGGTCACGCACCTCCCCTTTCTCCATCTTGGTATTGATCTGACTTTCGACCTCAGCCACTTTCTTTTGGAACTTCTTGAGGGTCTCAGCGGTGTCGATCGGGTGAATAATTAAGGTGATATCCATCTCCCGCTCGAGGTTGAGGATCGGTTCAAGCCAACCGTCGTTGAGGTAGCGAGGGTACGAGACCGCAAAGAATACTCGAGTGTAGGTACCACTAATATTGATATTACGAGGATTGATCTCCACCGCCGCTGGGGATACTACATCCTCGGTCTTCAATAAGACTCCCTTTGGGTCAAATTCATCACCGGAGGCCTCTGTAGCCTTATTTGATGCGTTTGGGTTGAGTATATCGAGTAGTCCCATAGTGTGATTATTTATTCAGACTGCCGCTTTGGTGCCTCGTGGGTAACGTCGCGAGGGTTAAAAATATGGTAGTACAATTCTACCAACTCCTCATTGGCTAACGGTACGGTTTTTACCCCGATCCGGTTGAGGCCCTCTTCGACCAAGGTCACTCTTTGTTCGAGTTGTGAACGGTGCTCCTCGAAGGTCTTTTCAACCCCATCGATGGTCTTCGGTGAGGAGGTGCTACCACCTAAAAAGTTGAGTAGACCGCCACCCCCTGATATTTTACCGGGCGTGTAAGCAATCACTACAAAGAAGTTCTTGGTCATCACATCCACCTCTTTAGTGAAGCGGCGGATAAAATCCATATACTCACGCAACTGCACCCGCATCAGGTCGTTGGGTTGCTTTTCTTCTTGCTGGCCGAGGTATTCGATGTACGGTTCAATATTGAGGCGACGGGACTGGATGTATATTTGTAGAGAGAAATCTAAGGTATTAAGAAAGCTTTGAAACTGTTGCAAGATAGCCTGCTGTTCATCGGTCGACTTGAGGGCAAAGTTAACTGAAGAAGCCAGTAAGATAATACACATTTTCCCATTCTTCATGATGGCAATGTTGTCCCTTACCTCCTTAAGGGGAACAAATTGTTGGGCGGGGGCGTTGGTAGGCATAGGTGGTTATAGGTTGAGCGGCTCGTCTTTTTTTAAGGCCTCGAGCTCTAGTTTACGGGAAAGATTAGCAATGCTGGTTGATTTCGGTCTACCAGCTTCGGCGGCAGAAGGGGTCGCTAGACCAGGGCCAGTATGCTTTTGCTTATAGACAGGTTCGTGTTGCTGCCGCCAAAAGTAGCGACGATTACTCATCGCGTAGGTAAAGACGGATTCGAGAAAGACCGAAAAAGGGCGGTTGTTGACAGGATAGAAGGCTAAAGCCGCGGCCAGTGCCCCGATAGGTAGACCTACTATAACGAATACCCAAAATGGTAAGGTTAAGAAAATGGCCACCGCCATACCAAAGCCACCACCAACATATAGGAATTGCTTCCAGGTCAGCGGCCCAAAGATACGATCCTCGATCTCGATGAACTGCGGTACCGAAAAGCGCATACCACCCCATTATACACGTTGTGGTCTGACTGTTGAGGAGTCTGAGTAGGATTTATCCACCTTTGCCACCTTCACTAGGCCAGCGAGAGTCTGTCGCTTGATTAGCCGGTGTGTTTGGTGGCAGTTCGCGATTCGTAAGGAGATCGCTCTGACTAGAAGAGTGAACATTTTCTTGGACCTGTTGTGAATCTTGTTGCATCGTGCGCATCGCTGGGATGGTGGTAGTAGGGGTTGGTGGAGTGGCTTGAGGATTGGAGACGGGATTTGATGGAGGTAGTTCAGCTTGGGTTGATGTAGAGGGAGCAGGTATGGGTGGAATTACTTGTTCAGTAGAGATGCTCTTATCCAGAGGAGGGGGTGGTGGTGGGATTGGTTGGGGAAGAACAGGGTCTAGTGTGGTTTGTGTTGGTGCTGAGGCTAAGGGCGTCGCTGGTTTTGAGTTAAAGTTAGCTGAATCAGGCGCTGCCGTTGAAGCAGTAGATCCATCCTGACTAACGATATTTTTAGGAGCGTTTGGTGCTGTGTTGCTGCTATCTGGACGCATTTCTGGACGGTCATTACTTGTTTCCAATTCTTCCTCAGCTACGGCTGCAATAGCTTCAGCTACAAAGGATAGCTCACGCTCAAAAAGGGTAAAAATCTCGGTCTTGACTGCTATGACTAGCTGTTGCTTAGTTGCGTCAGGACAGTCTGCCAGAGCCGTGTTCAGTTGTTTGACAAACTCATCTTTGTCGCTAAAGCCAAGCAACACCATCGTCACTTCGTTACTAAGTATTGCAGCTTGTGCGTCGTTCAGCTTATGCTGTGCAACCAATGCATCTAAGACTGAAGGTAAGTATTCGCCTGTCAAAAGCTGCTGCAGGTTGGTTGGCAGCTCCTGAAAGCGTTCATTGAGATTTTTTTGGGTATCAGTTGAGAGTGGCATAGATAGTATTAGGTAGTATTATCGGCAGGTCTAATATCTCTAATGGCATCAAGGAGGCGATCGTTAGGACCTCTACCAGCATCGCGGCGAATCGCGGCAGCCGCGGTCTCATTCTCTTCACGACTGCGCCAGAACAGGTTGTATGTTTGTCTCAGTCCGCCTGGTAACCCTTCACCACGCTGGGCCAAGGTAGCGGCGTAGCGATTTTGTAAGGTTGTTCGCATATTGGTTCGTACGGCGTTGTAGCGCTGCAAGCGTTGTACTTGCTGTTGCCACTCCCCATCAGTCAGGTCGTCTGGCCGTACTAGTTGGTTATTCTCAAATTGATTAATATCTCGCTCAATATCGTTGATCTGTTGCGTAAGTTCTCGACGACGCTCAGCATTAGTAGTACGCGTTAACGTGGCGATAACTCTATCCCGATCTTGTAACATCTCTTGGTGCTGCTGATAAAGATCGCTAACATCATTATCTTCAAATAGTTGCGTATCAACACCAGAGGCGTAGCGCTTCGCCCGCTCCAGCTCTTTCTTGTTGATATCGCGCTGGCGTTGCGCATAACTTTTCTTCGAGCCAGCACCTACGCCGAGTTTCTTGCCCACGCCACCAACATTGCGAGCGTCATAGCTAGCCTCAGCCGCTGTCTGTGCGGTGGACATACCCGCTCGACCGACCACTCCCCGCCACCCAGAAGCACCCTCCCACCGACGTAAAGTGTCCGAGCGGGTTAGATGACTACCAGCACGGCCAACTGTTTGTTGACCGACCCACGCCGCTCCTCCAGCTCCCACTCGTATTGGCGCTCTTGTCGCCCAGCGGCGCGCTCCTTGCTGAGTTTTATCCAGTACGGCCACTGCGCCGCCGGCAAAGGTTGAGCCGAGTTTCATTGCTACGATCAAGGAGCCAACCATAAAGCCTCCACCGAGGATAAAAAGCGTAAACATATCTAACCCTGAGATATTACCAACGGTTGCGTCGCCAGGACTCAGAATACCACCAATTCGTCGACCCTGTGCGTTACTCATCAAAGCACCTTGCAGGTTATTGAGAATTATCAAAGAGATGTACAGCATCAAGATCATTGCGGGTGCTAGCGCGGCTTGACTGAGAAACTTACTAAACCACGCCCACGATAAACTTTTGAAAAACGGAAAAATAAAACCCAAGAACATTATTGGTGAAAAGACCAATAAGAAAGTGAGCGCGATAAAGCGGATTACGAGGATGATCGCAACTGCCACAAAAACAAAAGCGGCGATGAGCAAGACCATAGCCATCATAAATATGTAACCCCACGCTACCCAGTTATTATTTGGGTCTACGATCCCTGCAAGTATGTCCCTATTATCAAGTACGCTGTTGACACCGGTGGCAGCAATAAACGCGCCAGAGAAGCTGGCATTGTTGCGGGCGTTCGTACCTCCTATGTTGACTGAACTAGCAAACTGGAACGCAGCGGCGTTGGTAACATCAATAATAGCCTTAGCGAAGAAGAGACTGAAGTTGACCAATAAGGCAGCAATGATCAACAAAACCAAGTTACGTTTGGCACTCGTGTCATCACCATTGAAGATAAAGCGGAAGCCGATGTAGACAAGTCCAAAAACAAACGCCATATTCATCAGGTCACGAATCACCTCCCAGGTGGTCTCGACCGCAGTACCAAAATTGGAGCGATAAAGTTCAGCGTAGCGGAACACAAAGTTGTAAATGGCGGCGTCCATCAAAACACCTGCCTGCGACATCAACCAACCAAAGGACGAAAGGACAAACTCAAGTACTAATCTTTGGATGGTGGTTAAATCATCGAGTGGATTAGTACTAGGGTCAGAAGTTGCTGCATCTGCCTCCATAGACATCTGAGCAGCACCTCCACCTGCCCCTGGTCCAAAGCCAGCTCCTTCTTCAGGAGTGATGCCACCAAAACCAAGGTCACCTGGCTGGGTGGTAATAAATCCCCCCGGAGCAGTTGCATCAATAATATTACCCTCCGCATCTGTTATAGGGGCTGAACCCGGATCAGCTGGTCCCAGACCTGGGAAAGAAAAGCCGCCCTCGCCGGCTCCTGCGCCTGTTTGGGCCAATGCGACTCCAAACGGCATCAGTAGTCCAATTAGTAGACACGAAGCAAGTATTCGGTGTAGTAACTTTTGTCTTGCAAGGGGCAACATAGATAAATTTAAGAGTGCTGAAGTTAGAGACGATTAATCGCCTCACGGAGTGCATTGACCTCAGCGTCACGTGGTAGAACACCTTGCAGAATTGAGACCTCATTAAAGATACGTCGTAAGGTTTGTACTTCAGTTTGATTGTCACGCCTAGCGGCAGCTGAGAGGTTATTGATGTCTTGCTCTAACGAAACCAAGCGCTGGATATTATCGTCAATCTCGTCAAGAAAAGATAAATCTGCTGTACCAAACACACTAAGTATGATTTGGTCAAAATCTTCCATTGGCCGTTCGTTAATGATTGTAACCAAGCGATTAAGCTCGTTTACAAATGCTTCTTGGGTAGTAAGCACGCGCTCAATGTTGTCTCGGACAGTGTTAACCAGCCCCTGATCAATAACCTCGCCTTGGTCGTTCGACCACTCTTCTTCGTCAGAGAATAGGCTAAGTATTAGATCAACCAAAGCGTCTTCTAGCTCTGAGCCAATTGAACCAAGCAGGTCATTGAGGAGATTATTTAAGTTAAATCCAGCCAACTCGCTCAAACCAAGCATACCCGTGGCACCGGTTAGGGCTTGTTCGGCTAGGCGAACCAGCCCTTGTTCAAATTCACCAGTGAGTTCTTGTCCGAACGCATCGGCATTCATCGCAACGTTGAGTCCTGCTCCAAGCGCATTATTTACCTGAGCCGCAATTACACTACCCGGAGTTGTATTAACTGCAACTTGTCTACCTTGTGCATTTGCGGTTTCGCGAATGGACCTAAAACCACTACCCCAAGAAAGCTCAGCCATCTCACGGTCCATAGCGCGGCGTATATCTGCGTTCATCCGCTCTTGAGCCACCAAATAGGCACCTAACGGGTTATTCATCCGGCCTTGGGTCATATGCATCCAGCCAGCCCAGCCGCCGGTACCCTGAAAGTCACCCGCAAAAAAACGTTGTGGATCAGGCACGATAGAGCGACCACCGTAACCACCAATCCAGCCCGCCATATTTCGCTGATGCGTTACCATCAGCGCACTACGAACATCGTTATGGAATGGCAAGCTAACTATCTGATCGAGGCGGTTGATAAAACGTGTGGCGGTTTGGTCTTGAATCTGAGCCAGATATCCGTCTAGATTCTGTACAAAGGCAGGACTACCGCCGAAGCCACTGTTGGCAAATTCAACGACATTTTGTACCGTATCTTGCAGTAATTCCGTATTTGCTCGCCATTGAGCTGGATTGTCTTGTCGCCACATTGTTTGCAGGTCCTCGGTACGAACCATGATATCGTCGGTCTGACGGTTGATAGAAGTATTTTGCTCTAAGATATTTGAGAGCCGATCAAAGTTTTCTAACTGTGTACTTTCAAGAGCTTTCAGCTGCGCTGAGGCAATGTGCGGAGGAGTAATGAGGACAGTAATAAGAAAGGCAACAACTATAGTTTGTAGAAATTTTGTAATAGCGATCATACGTTGTTAATTAACTTGCGGTAATGCTGCAACAAATAATAATGCATCATCAACATCAAAATCAAATAGTCGTTGGTATCGTAAAACCTCAATACCAAGATTTTGCATTGCGCGGGTCAAACCAAGGCTGTTATCGTTGTAACGAAGTATACCAACATAGCCAGGTAGGCTATCGGCTTTGAAGTTAGCTATGTTGACCAGATCGTGCTGAAGTAAGTTAATAGCATTAATAAGAGCTAAGTGACCTTCGGCAATCTCAGCGGGCACAGATATGTTTAAATATTGATCTCGGATTATTTGGTATTGGTCTGCCAAACGTAGCAATTCTTGCCGAGCATCTTCATCAGCAAATTCAATAACACGACTAAACAACTCGGGGATCAAGTAGTCACTTACAGGGTTGTTGGCAATAAATATTGTTGCTGCTTCGTTCAAATAGTTTCTGATCGCACTTTCGTTTCCGCGCGGAATAATCCGAATGTCCTCAGAAGTATAGACTGAAGGTAATGTTTTCTCAGTATATCGGGTAACCAAAGCGTCCATTTGTGCGTCGTGAGCAGCGATATCAAGATCAGGTTGTGAACCACTCTCGATTAAAAGGGTAAACAAATCAATACCAAACTGCCCGACTAAGGTCTCGGGTGGTTGGAATTCGCTACTGATGGTTGTTTGTAACTCAGCAGCAGCCACACGTTCATTGGTCAGGGTGAATTGCCAATCTGGTGTGCCGTCTGTCATTGCTACCGCGACTGGCTCACGCAGATTTCCGAATGTCGGCTGATCATTACTCGCTCGTTGGGGCAGGAATTGCGAAAGATTGTTAAAAACCACCACACCCAACACCATGGCACTACCAATGATCAGGGCAAAAAAGACATTTGGGGACATTTTGCTCTGCATATGCTCTATAATATAGCAATTACCACCCCCCTGCCCCCACTAGCCGTGTATAACTCATAGCCCAGATTTACGTATTGGGAGTAGTCAGTAGATGGTGTAGGTGTAGCCAGGTAGCTAACGATACCTCCTCAGCGCGAATCGTCGGTGCAATTTTACAAACGCCAAAAGCATTTTCTAGTGTCGCGCTATCGTACTGGCGACGTAAATTGCTTTGTAATTGCTTGCGCTTGTGGGCAAAGCCAACGTGGAGTAACTGAAAGAAGGTATCGTGTTGGGCTAAAGGTAACTGCTCGTGGTTGATACTATATATATGTATGATGGCCGAATCGACCCGCGGCGGCGGATTAAAGTGGCCTGGCTTCACGGTGCGGACGTAGCGAGTAGCACCAAAGACGTTGACCGAAAGCTGTAGTAGTGAGGTCTTGGGTTCCCGGGTAATACGCTCGACTACCTCTTTCTGCATCAGGAGCGTCATACTGCTGGGGTGTTTGGGATGAGTGAGACACAGACGAAGGATATAGCCACTGAGATAGTAGGGTATATTGGCTACTATTTTATATTGCCCGAGGTGGTTTATTAGCTCTGGTAGGTCGTGACGGATGTCGTGGTGGTGAACGTAGAGTTGTTTGGCGGCAATCTCGCTTGTAAAACGTCGAGCCAAGACCTCACAACTGCGCTCATCGGTCTCAACGGCGTGCACGACCGCTCCGCGCGCCAAGAGTTCGGCGGTCAGTACGCCGGTGCCGGGCCCGATTTCGAGTACGGTCTCACCCGCAGTCAGATGGGCGGCCTCACAAAGCCACCTGGGTACCACTGGACTGTTAAGAAAATGTTGGCCAAGTGACTTCTTGGCCGATACGTAGAAAGGGTCATCACTCATAGTATGTAGTACCCTACCCTACCCACGCCTGCTAGTCGAGGTAGACCGTCGTCTCGTAACCAGAACTATTGCCGTCAGCCGGGCCTTCGACCTCGATGTAGTCACGACTGATGTCGTCGAGGAATGACGACGGTACGTTGACGCGTTGACTACCGAAGATAGTCCGTAGGTGAGCGTAGCTAAGGTACACTTTTTTCTCCGCCCGGGTCAGGGCGACGTAAAAGAGGCGTCGTTCCTCTTCGTGGTCGACCCCACGATCGTCGAGTCGTTCGTGCGGGAAGAGTCCCTCCTCCAATCCGCAAATGAACACGTACGGAAACTCCAACCCTTTAGCCGCGTGCACGGTCATCAGGCGAATCGCATCGCGCTCCTCGGCGTTAGTGAGCTCGTCTTGGTCGCTTTGCAGGGCGACGGTTTCAAGTAGCGTCGTCGCCGCTACGTCTGGGTCGAGTTCGTTGAAGCGACTGGCAAAGCTGACCAGCTCGCGCATATTTTCCAGTCGGGAGAGCGCTTCCTCAGTTCCCTCTTGCTTGTACAGCTGCTCGAGACCACTGCGGGTGATGATGAAGGTAATGGTCTCACTGATACTGTGAGTATGCAGCTGGTCGCGTATGTCACTGATAATCTGTTCGAAGAGCTCAACTTTACGAGTGGTTACGGGTGCCATCTCCTCGCGCTTACCTTCGATCAGCTTTAAGACAGTCACCTTACCCAAACCGCGAGTTGGCTTATTAGCAATGCGAGCTAAGTCGGCGATACTGTCTGGATTGAGCGCCAAGCGGAGGTATGACAACACATCCTTTACTTCGCTACGATCGAAGAATCTAGTGCCGAGTAGTTGGTATGGCAGTTCAGCATGCAGCATAGCTTCCTCAAGCGCTCGCGACTGAAAGTTGGTCCGGTAGAGAACGGCGATGTCGCTCGGGCGAATACCATCACGAATAAGCTGGCCAGCTGTCTCAGCCACGTAGACAGCCTCGTCGGTACCGGTCATGGCTGGGTAGAGCGAGATGGGTTCACCTTCAGGGTTGTTGGTGAAGACAGTCTTCGGGACACGGTTCTGGTTCTTACTGATGATGTCATTGCTGGCCGCGATGATGGTTTGGGTGGAGCGATAGTTCTCCTCCAGCCAGATGGTGGTGGTGCCAGGAAACAATTTTTCGAATTGTAAGACGTTTTGAATGTCAGCCCCGCGCCACGAGTAGATGTTCTGATCAATATCACCAACCACACAGAGGTTGCGATGTTCACCACATAGTAGCTCGGCAATGCGCAGCTGCACGGTGTTGGTGTCTTGGTATTCATCAATATGCACATAACGCCAGCGTTGTTGTAGTTGTGTGCGGACCGACTCGTGGTCGCGTAACAACTGCCAGGTCTTGACCAAGAGGTCATCAAAGTCCAGTGCCTGCTCTTGTTGTAAGATATCTTCGTACGTAGTAAAGACTTGGGCAGTGACTTCCGCCAAGTGACTCTCAGCAGTTTCACGGAGCTGTTGAGGACTAACGGCGTCACCTTTGGCGCGGGAGATGCGACCGAGGATCTTTTTTGGTTCGAATTCTTTCGGGTTAAGATCGTGACGTTCGAGGGCTTGTTTCACCGCACGTAAACTGTCTGCGCGGTCGTAGATGGTGAAGTGTTTACGTAGCTGGAGTAGCTGGTGAAATTCACGCAAGATACGCACGCCAAGAGCGTGGAACGTGCTGACCAAGGGTTGACTGTCGATCACCGAACGCTCGCTTGGCGGGTAGGCTTGCAGTAACGCCACCGCGCGCTCACGCATCTCGGTGGCAGCCTTATTGGTAAAAGTGACAGCTAAGATACGGTGTGGCGGGATACCTTGGTGTACTAGGTGAACGATGCGGTGGGTGATGACCCGCGTCTTGCCGGAGCCGGCTCCAGCTAAGACTAGCAGTGGTCCTTCGGTGTGTAGGGCCGCCGCTTGCTGTTGGGGGTTGAGGTCGTTGAGATACGAAGGAGTGCTCATTTCGCGTGACACTATACCACAGGTGTGACCAGATTCGTTTGGGGTGGTGCTTGGCACAAGTCAAAAGAAAAGTCCGGCGCGCTAGCGCGCCGGACTTGAAAGAACAGTCAACGTGGCACAAACCCCTGCGAGTCAGCCATCTCCCGAAAGAGTGGTTCACTGGCGTAGAGCTCCTGTAGTGACGAGAGCAGAGTGACTTGCGGCACGTCTGGTGCGCATCGCTCAAGCGGTCGCACCATCAGTACCTTGTCGCACCCATACAGCGAGGAGAGACGATGCGCGATCATCAGCATCGTCGTACCTGCCGGTAGCGCTGCGTAGAGACTATCCAAGACGTGCGCCTCCGAGATGGAGTCGAGCGCCGAGGTGGCCTCGTCAGCAATCACGAGCGGTGGTCTGCCAGCTTGTTCACAGCGCAAGACTTTGTAGATTGCGCGATCATCAGGCGCTGGCGTTCTCCACCAGAGAGCCGCAACCCTTTGCTGCCGACCTCAGTATCAAGGCCTTCCGTCAAGCGACCAGAGAGATCTAGTCCGGCTCGCCGCAGAGACTCGAAGACCAAGTCGTCGTCGCTACCAGCCGGTGGCAATAACTGTACACCGAAGCGCACGTTCTCACGCACGCTGGTATCGAAGACGGTAGCGTCTTGCGGTACGTAACCGACGTGGGCGAGCCACGACTGCGGGGCAACCAGCTTCAAGTACGTTGTGCCGACCCAGATCGATCCAGTGTCTGGATTGTAAACGCGCTGGATCAGGTTGATCAGTTGCGTCTTCCCCGCACCACTTGGTCCGACGATACCGACCCGTTCACCTGACTTGATGGCAAACGAGACGTCACGCAAGACTTGCCGCTTAGCACCGTTGGTGCCGAGCGCAAGCGACACATTGCAGAACTCGATATCGATCTCACGTTCGGTAAACTCATCACCGCCGTCGTACGGGATGAGAGTTGGTCGGACGAGCTTGGCTCGGTACGGCTCGATCTTGGAGAGTTCGCGAATCACTTCTCGTTGCACGTCGGCAATCAGTTGTAGAGACTCGACAATACGCATAAACGAGAAGAACAACAGCACAAAGCTACTGACCGCGAGTTCACCCTCGAAGACTAGATAGCTGGCCCAGCTGTATAGTCCAGTTGAGACGGCGAGGTCGAAGTGCCGCCGCCGCAGCAAGGCCTTAGGGTACCAGTCTTGGCACAGAGCGGCATCTCGCTTCAGGGTCGTTTGTACATCGTCGTGGACAGCTTGGAAGATGCGCTTCTCCACCCCATTGCTTTTAATGAGCGCGATAGCGTCCCACCAAGCCCTCACCTGTTTCTCGTAGCGACGTAACTCCTCACCGATCGGCTGCATCTCTTGCGAGAAGTAGCGGCTGTCGCGGTGACCCCACCAGCCCTCGACTACGATGTAGGCAAGAGCGATGAGGCCGAGCTGCCAGTTGACGTAGAAGCACGCCAAGAGTCCAAAGAGCACAAACCTGTAGTTGGGTACGATCGACAAGAGTGTGGTGTTGACCACATTCCAGACTTTATCTCGCACAGACTCTACGCCACCACCGTCGAGTGCATCGTCGGTATTGATGTACGCCCCGAGTGGTTGTCGCATAAACAACCAACTCAAGTATTGTGGGATGTGCCAGTAGTTTTGCTGGAAGACACTTTCACGCAATTCGAGCCGCTTTTTGTGCAAACGGTCATCGAGCCAGCGAACGATGACGAAAAAGCCAAGACCGAACAGGAATATGTTCCAGTCGCTCTGACTTACGCCGTCTATGATCAAACCGAGACCATACGGCGCGATGATGGCAGCGGCTGAGCCTGCCAAGACAACCAGTGCTGTGTAGATGGCATAGCGCCGTGCGTCCTCGTTCATTAGGTCGTACCAGATGAAGCGCAAGCTCGGGTGTAGCTGCCGTTGGACCCGTTCGTTGAGAAGTTGGAACATCGGTTCCCTCCTGTTGGTTGAGTGAGAGTCTTAGTCCGGCGCGCACGCAGTGCGCGCCGGGCAAGGCCGTTTTCTAGTTCCGACGAGCCAAAAACTCGTCCGGGTCACGGCGGTATAGTTCCCACAGTGGTCGCCACTCCTCAGCGAAGACCACGAACTGCAACTCGTCGATCCACACACCATCACGGCAGTGCTCTTGCTCAAGGCGAGCCATCAGGCGGTAGCCGCACCGGGCGGCGTACTTTTGACTGCGGTCATTGATTGCCAAGATCTTTGAGGTGACCTTACGCAGTCCGAGCCAATTGAAGGCGTAGTCAAGTATTAGCATTTTCGCGTCGGTCGCGTACCCCTTCCCTTTGTGTTCATCTGGTCCGATCAGAGTGCCAGTAACCGCACTTTGGTTGCGTGGATCTATTTGGATACTGGTATTGCCAATAAGGGTTCCGTCGTTGAGGCAGATAGCGACACTGCAGTGGTTTGACTCACCGCTGGACGCTCGCTCATACCACTTCTCCTCAGCCACCATTCCCATCGGTTGTCCGATCTTTAGGAAGCGCGTGTTTTCTGGATCGTTAATCCATTGCTGATAGAGAGGTAGGTCAGACTTGGTGATCGGGCGTAGGTAAATGTACGTACCGCGCCGCCAGATAGTTTCTGGTAGTTGTTCCGGCATAAGGTCACTCCTTTTGTGCCAGTTGTCAAAGAACCTTCGCTCACACGCGTGAGCAAAGAACGAAAGCAGGTTGCCGTGAGGCAACCTGCTTTGAGTACACAAATATTTATGAGGAGAGATTTATGTATTCATACCAAATTGCCTTACAATCGACATCTCAATGTCTTCATTAGCACGCACCATCGCGAACGCTGGTGTAGCGCCAAAGAGACACGCAAATGGAGACCCGTAGGTAAAGGTCCAGTTGCGTAGATATGTGGTTTTGTATGCATTTGGGCAAATTCTGTCTTGACTTCACCCGCCCTGATATAGTCATCGGATATGAAAAAGAAACATAACAAGAAGTGTGCACCACAGTTCTCATATAAGGAACGGGTACAGATTGAGACATATGT
>SKHJ01000056.1 GCA_007116965.1 Candidatus Kaiserbacteria bacterium | reverse complement strand
GGCCAGGCTGCAGCCTGGCCGATTTAGGGATACGAAATGTGACTACGTATACTAGAAAACACTCAGTATGTGGATACCGTGCTGTCACGTTGGCCGAAAGTGGCTCCTGCTACGTATCATCTGGTATAGTTTAGGTACTTTTTGCTATGCGCGCGTTACAACGTATCTTTGGTGCCAGTCTGATACTCACCGCAGTCCTGTTGGGTAGCTTTTGGTATTACAGCGCCGCCGCGGTTTGCCGTTACCCGATAACCTACCAGCTCGGCGAGCTTGACCCGCGCTTTGATCTCACCTACGAAGAGGCGCGCTTGGCCATCCATGACGCCGAGGCCTTGTGGGAGCAAGGACTCAACAAACACCTGTTTAGGTACGCGGAGAATGGCCGGCTCGTTGTCAATTTTGTCTTTGATGACCGACAAGAGCTTTCAAACGAACAGCGTGAAGCTAGAGATCAGCTCGAGTCCCTACAAGCGCAGAATGTCGAGTTGATGCAACGCTTCAACCGGTTGGTCGCAGAACACGAAGCACGTAAGGAGGCCTTTGTGGAGGCCAATGCTGCCTACGAAGCACGTTTGGCCGAGTATAACGCCGAAGTGGCATCATTTTCACAGGCGGGCGGGGCGCCACCAACCGATTTTGCTCGCCTGCAGGCCGAGCAACGATTGCTTCAGGCCGAGTCACGTGAGCTCAATACCGAAGCGCGTGCCATCAACGAGCTTACCAATACCATCAACGACCTCGGGCGCCAAGGCAATCAGTTGGTCGAGCAGTACAACCAGCGTGTCGCGCAGTACAACACTCGCTTTGGTGAGCAGCGAGAATTCACCCAGGGTGATTATCGGGGTGGGGAGATCAATATCTATACTTTTAGCAGTCAGCTCGAGTTACGGCAGGTACTGGCGCATGAGCTTGGTCACGCCTTATCACTCGAGCATGTGGATGATCCGCAGGCAATCATGTATCATTTAATGGGGACCCAACCAGATGAGCTACTCCTCACCCCTGCTGACCTGGCCGAATTTGCCCGCGTCTGTGGTAATCGGCCTGGTTGGTATCGCTTCTGGCGCGGTCTGTTTATCTAACTTTATTTTTTCTATGAACCCAAACCTCTCACTCACCGGTGCTCGTGGCGTCTTACTGTCGTTGGTGCTTATTTCGGCCATTCTGGCCTTGCTAGCCTATGCGCACCTGGCGTGGCAGCAAGCCCAAAATGTCGCTGAACGCACCGCCACCATTGCTGTGTCGGGTACGGGTGAGGTCTTGGCTATCCCTGATATCGGCGTCTTTTCCTTTGCGGTCATTGGTGAAGCAGAAACTGCCGTGGCGGCACAACAGGCTGCGGCCGAGCGTAACAACCAAATTGTCGCTTACTTAGAAGACGCTGGTGTTGCCGAGACCGATATCAAAACCACGAGTTATAACCTTTCACCTCGCTATCGCTTCGAACGAGCAGCCTGTCCACCTGGTGGCTTTTGTCCACCCGGGGAGCAGGCCTTAGTCGGCTACGAAGTCCGGCAGCAGATCGAGGTGCGGGTGCGCGATACGGCTCAGGCCGGTGAGATCATTAGTGGGGTTGGGGCGCAAGGTGCTGACAATATCAGCAACCTTCGCTTCACGATTGATGACGATGCTGTCTACGTCGCCGAAGCTAGGGCCGAAGCGATTCAAGAAGCTCAAGCACGAGCCGAGGTTTTGGCGCAAAGCCTCGGTGTCCGTTTGGTTCGTGTAGTAGATTTCTACGAGCAAGAAGCTGGCTATCGACCACCACTTGGTCTGGGGATGGAGCGAGCGGTGATGATGGAGGCAGATATGGCTGTAGCGCCCGATATGCCGGTCGGTGAGAATGAGATTCGGCGGACGGTAACTTTGACCTACGAGGTGCGGTAGCTTGCGTTTCTGGTAGATGTTAGTATAGTCCCAAAAGATGTTTCTCAGGGGAGAAAAACGATGACGTCAGCTGAGGATCGCTACCTTGAGATGCTTGAGGGGTGGCAGCAGATCGCTTGTGATAGCAGCCAGCCCGATGAGTTCCGTCAGGCGGCCTGCTATCTTTTGTATCGGCACGGTCAGGCGGAGATGTTGCTCGGACCACTACGGCTGGTTGGCCATATCCGTAAGCGTGAGATTGCCTACGTCCTTAAGGGCACAGGACATACTCTCACGCTTCTAGTCTTACCACCGATTGACGAGACAACGACCAAGGCCTCCGCGTGAGGCCTTGTTGACTTTTATTCACGGTAGGGTAGAATGACCAGCAATCGCCAGCACCGGCGTTTTTATTTTGGTACAATCGTTACAATTTCTATGGATAACTTCATTCGCTACATCAAAGCCACTCGAGCCGAAATGCGCCACGTATCATGGCCAACCCAGCGTCAGACCATCATCTACGCGGCGTTGGTGATTGCTATTTCTGTCTTGGTATCGGTCTTTATTTTTATCTTCGACCAGTTGTTTATCACGGGCCTCGGCTTTATCGGCATCAGTCTTTAATTGAACTTTAATTTAGTATGGCAAAACAATCTACAGATGGGGGACGCCGGTGGTACGTTATTCATACGTACTCTGGCTACGAGAATGCGGTTGCTCGTAACCTCAAGCAACGTATCGAGTCACTCGGTATGAGTGACAGGATCTTCGATGTGGTCGTCCCGACCGAGAAGAAGATCCGCGTTAAGGGTGGCAAGCGCGTCGAGGAAGAAGAGCGGGTGTTTCCTGGCTACGTCTTGGTCAATATGATCGTTGATGATGAGTCGTGGTTTGTGGTTCGTAACACCCCCCGGGTGACAGGTTTTGTCGGCAGTGGTACGCACCCGATTCCACTTTCAGAGGCTGAGTATCAAGCGCTCGTCAAGCAGATGAGCGAAGACACCCCGAAGCACAAGGTAGACTTGGCGGCTGATGACATCGTGACCATCGTTGATGGTCCGTTCAAGGAGCTCGAAGGTCGAGTCAGTGACGTCGATGAAGCTACCGGCAAGATCAAGGTGTTGGTGAGTATGTTTGGGAGGGAGACTCCTGTCGAGCTCGACTTCCTTCAAGTTAAAAAAGTTTAATCGAGCGAATAGCTTTGTCGGTACGAAATTATGTTCGGTCACCGTAGGTCTAACTACGTCTCTCTCACATAATTTCTAGCCTCCTCGCTTTTCATCTCGCTAAAACCTTTTTAGTCAAGAAAGTGTAATATCGCCCCATCTACTTTGTCAGATCGCGAAAAAAGACGCTCGACGTACCAACCAGTACGCCTCGCGTCTTTTTTCTTATCTTCCGCGTAGCTGGGGCGATCTTCCACTTTCTTAATATCGGTAGTAAATAAAGCACTTACTTTAAACACGCCTCGTACTGCCGGTCTTGTGCGCCTCGAACTTTGCTCAGTTTCTACTTTTTGGTACGCAGCTCGTTCCTTGACTTTTTTCATAAACCCGCGCCGGCAAACCGGCGCGGGTAAATTTGTATAAATATAAATACTGTGGCATAATATTGAGGCGCGGATGGTCGCCCAGCCCTAGATTTTTCAATCTAGGGCTGAGAGGAAAGTCCGGACACATCTTCGGTACAGTAGTATCGTCGAGACAGGTAGCGGGTAACACCCGTCCCCAGCACCACTTTTTACTGAACAGTACTTATTTTATTCTGACGTTGGTAGGTTTTAGTAAAAAGTGGTGCTGGGTGAGGTGCGAGCAGAGACGCCGGCGGCGAAAGCCAAAGGCCACCCTCGTTGGTGGAGCTCGTATGGCAACATACGAGGTGAAACGGCTAAATCCTTACCCATGTGCAAGGCCGCGCCCAGCACCACTTTTCTGCAGCAATCTGCTGCAGAAAAGTGGTGCTGGGAGAGCCGCAAGAGGTGCTGGGTAACCAGCGTCCCAGGTATATGATCATCCTGAGTGCTGTACGTACTCAGACAGAATCCGGCTTACAGCGCAACAAAATATCCCCGTCAGGGGATATTTTGTTGCGCTGGTTGCAAAAGCAGTTTTTTCTTGTATGCTACAGGAGCTTCTACCGGTAGGGTCGGCTATGGAACGGCCACTACCAGGCCGGGGTTATCGGCCGAAAAAATCTAACCACAACTATTTATATGGCAAAGAAATTATTGAAGAAGGTCAAAGTGCAAGCAATTGGCGGTAAGGCCACCCCAGCCCCACCACTTGGTCCCGTCTTAGGTCAGGCTGGTATCAACATCGGCGAATTCGTCAACCAGTTCAACGACAAGACCAAAGAACGAATGGGCGAGGTGGTGCCGGTCGAGATCAATGTCTACGACGACCGCAGTTTTGACTTTATTGTCAAGACATCACCCGCTTCACGCCTACTTTTGAAGAAAGCTGGTAAGGATAAGGGTTCTGGTAAGAACTTGGTCTCCAAAGGTGGGGAAGTAACCATGGCTGACGTGCGCGCCATTGCCGAGGAGAAGATGCCGGATCTCAACACCACTGACATCGAGGCGGCGATGCGGAGCGTCATCGGTACTGCCCGTTCGATGGGGATTCATATCAAAGACTAAGACCACCAAGCTTGATTCTGTAACAAAACCGACCCAAAAGGTCGGTTTTGTCCTGCTTGTAAACTGCCCTCTGCCAAGTGCATAGGGCGTTAGGCATACTATATCTTGGCACTGGATCAGGGTAGTTTGCTAACAATGGTGCCGGCCACCGCCGGCACGGGTTTTAGTAGTCTCATGCGTCCCAGCCCCACTTTTTCCTCACCTTTTACCTTAGTTCACTTTGGACAAAGGAAAAGTGGGGCTGGGCGTTCTGAGACAGGGCTAGTAAGAAAAGTCGCGTACGTTCGTCTTCATCAGTAGTTCTGCACCAGCAAGATAGAAAGGAATTGCTGTGAACAAGAAGCCATCGGTCCGTCGGGGCAGACTCCAGTCCGTGAAGCGTTTGCGTATGCTTCGAGATTGGCGTTTTCTTCGCCACCATTTCTCAATCGTCTTCAAGCCCGCTGAGACAGGCTCGAAGGAATATCTTACGTTGAGTGCTACGTTCTTACATCGCTACCAGTTGTCCTGGTATCACTGGTGCTGGGTGCAGTTCCTGATTTTGTTGGGCAAGCCGCCCCGGGTGGTTGGTCACTACGTGGCCGCCAAACACCTTGCTCCAGTGCAGGTGAAGGTGGCGCGATCGCGCTATGCCACAACGGCGTGCCAAGAAGGTGGCCCCCACCAGCGTCACATCATCCTGGTAGAGTGTTCAGCAACAGATATGGAACTCTTGCTGGAAGATCAGGAGCAGCCATTGGTACAGCGCTTCACACCCGAAACAACACTGCCCGAGCGGCAGCCGTCGCATTTGGCAATCGCTGTCGCTTTGCTGGCACGGCTTAAGCTCGACTTCGCTGTTGCCCGAGAAGAATCCGTGTAAGGTTCTCACCTGACACCCTGCCCCCGGCCCTTGGTCGGGGGCACTTTCTTTTCCAGGGCCAGACTAACCGCTAGTAGGTAGTAAAGTGACAGATGGCAAAAACTATCTATACTGTTCTGGTATGCAATTACTTCCAATTAAGACTAGGCGACTCCAGCCACCGCAAGACGACCTAGCCACGGCGATAATGGCTGAGCAACCAACCGTACAGACTGGTGATGTGTTCTTGGTGAGTGCCAAAGTGGTGGCCATCGATGAAGGGCAGTGTTGGCCTATAGCTTCGACTGATAAACAGGAGTTGGTCGACCGTCAGGCAGAGATCAAGATTCCTCGTTCGTACTGGTCTTTTGATCTTATTATTACCAGACACACGTTTCTCTCAGCCGCTGGTGTGGATGAAAGTAATGGTGCAGGTTACTACATTGGACTCCCAACTGACTGCATGCAGTCTGCTGCTGGCCTGCGAGCTAAGCTGCAAAAGCACTTTGGTGTCGACCAGCTTGGAGTGATCATTGTCGATAGTCACTCTCAGCCCTTTCGCTACGGAGCGACTGGTGTAGCCCTCGGGTGGAGTGGTATCGCACCATTACAGGATCATCGCGGTCGGACCGACCTTTTTGGACGAACGGTCAAGGTTGAGCGTTCCAATGTTGTCGACGGCTTAGCAGCCGCAGCGACGGTAGTTATGGGTGAGGTCGATGAACAGACTCCGGTGGTTATCGCGCACGATGTTCCTGGTTTGACGTATACTGAACGCACTCAGGAGGCCGACCTCTTCGCCTCCTATCATGACGACACCTTTCGGGTGCTGTATGAGC
>SKHJ01000046.1 GCA_007116965.1 Candidatus Kaiserbacteria bacterium | reverse complement strand
TTGTTCTTCCAGCATTCGAGCTCGTACTGATTCCGAGGCAGAGGCCAGGTTGGCCTGCTCGGTAATCTCGGTCACACGCTGTTTCTTGTGTTGGCCGACATCGCTGAAGATCCGAGCGGTGGCGACGTCGATATCTAGCTCTAGGTAGACTTTGAACGACTCTGGTATCCAGTAGAAACCTAAGCGTGAGTCGATCACGATATCCTCCTTATCACGTAAGTCACGTAGTGCCTGATCAATGCGGACATCAAGCGCGTGGTCGCTTTTAGCCTGCCGATTATATTCAGCCAAGGTCAAACCGGATTCTTCAAGGATTCGGCGTACCAATGAACCAGAAGAGTAGTGGGTGTAGCCAAGTAGTTCAGCTACTCGGTCAGCTGTGGATGATTTACCGCTGCCTGGTTTTCCTGAGATTGAGATGATGTGCTTTTTGATCATTTGCTACTAGCATACCACGGTCATATTGGCTGTTGCGCAAACCTCATAAACTTGCTACCCTCCTAAGGTTATGACAAAAAATACATACCCTGGCCATCTGATCTTGTTGGTATCAGTGCCGGGCGGGGGTAAGGGTACGCTGTTGCGTCACTTAAAAGAGACACACCCTGAATTGCGCTACGCTGTCTCCTGCACCTCACGTCCAATTCGTCCAGGTGAGGTCGATGGAGAGAATTATTATTTCCTAACTGTTGAGGAATTTCAACGTCGGATCGATGCAGGTGATTTTCTAGAGTGGATACAACAGGATGGTGGTCGTTATTACGGCACGCTAAAAGCAGAGATTATTGATCGGCTTGAGCGAGGTGAGGTGGTGGTACGTGAAGTGGAAATCAAGGGTGTGCGTGCAATTAAAGCGCTATTGCCAGCTGATTCGCTCTCTATTATTTTTATCACGGCTGGGCCATGGGAGGATATGAAGGTCAGGATCCAACAACGCGCTCCTATCAGCGAGGAGGAGTTGATGCACCGCCAACAACGCTACGAACAGGAAATACAATTTGCGACAGAGGCTGATTTTGTAGTCGAAAATCTCAATGGTCACCTTGACCAAGCCAAACAGCATATTGACACTATTATCAGCGATATACTTGCTAAAACAAAATCATAAGTAAACCTACATATGCAGCCTAGAACTATAATATTTATCGGACCGCAAGGTAGTGGTAAAGGTACACAAATTGAAAAACTAGTGTCAGCTCTACGGGCACTTGACCCGGCGCGCTCGGTGGTAGACATTCAGACCGGTCGACGCTTCCGCGCGCTAGCTGCCAAAGGAGAAGGGTATACTGAAAAAAAAGTCAGCGTCACGCTTGATAGTGGTGTCCTGCAACCACTATTCTTATCGGTTAGTCTCTGGGCAGACGCGATGCGCGAGCACCTTGATGATAGCAGTCATCTGTTGATCGATGGCTTTCCCCGTGTGGTGGATGAAGCCAAGGTGTTGGAAAGCGCTTGGCCCTTTTATAAACGGTCGAACCTGGAGGTCATAAATTTAGAAACACCGGAATCTGTCGTTCGTGCTCGCATGCAAGACCGTGCTCGGGCTGATGATACTGAGGCTTCAATCGAAGCTCGGTTAGATTGGTATCGAGAGGAAGTGGTGCCGGTCCTGCAGTACTATCGTGAACGCCCAAATACCACTGTATACGACGTCGATGGCACGGCGGCGATCGATGCGGTGGCGGCAGAAATCCATCAGGCACTTTTCTCACATGGCCAAGATCAGTAAGAAAACTCCAGTCGAGATAGAAATCTTAGGGGAAGCCGGCAATATCTTGGGGCAGATACTTAAGGAACTTGCTGCCAAGGCAGTACCCGGGGCTTCCACAGCTGAACTTGATGACCTAGCGCGTAGGTTGGTAAACGTGCACCAGGTACAGCCTGTCTTGTTGGGTTATCGGCCGTCGTTTGCCCCGCGCCCTTTCCCCGCAGCAATCTGCACCTCAGTCAATGATTGTGTGCAGCACGGTATTCCTAGCGCCGATGAGGTGCTAGCTGCTGGTGATATTATCAATATCGATATGTCAATCGGTTACCGTGATATGGTAGTTGATGCTGGTATCACGGTTGGGGTGGGAAATATTGAGCCTGAGGCAACACGTTTGCTAGCTGTTACCCAAGAAGCTCTGGCGCGGGGTATTAAGGCCGCGCAACCCGGTAAGCGTATTGGTGATATCGGCGCCGCTATCAGTTCGTTTGTCCACAGTCGCGGTATGTCTGTCGTTGATGTTTTGTGTGGTCATGGGGTCGGCTATGCTATTCACGAAGAGCCAAATATTATGAACATTGCCCGTGCTAATACTGGTCCGGTGATTGAAGTTGGTCATATATATGCCATCGAACCAATTGTTAATCTGGGTTCCAAAGACGTGTACTTTGACGATGATGGTGATGGGTATAGTGTGTATACTATGGATGGTTCACTTTCAGCTCATTTCGAGCATACGGTGGCGATTACGAAGGATGGACCAAAGATACTGACGAAATAATCTTACATAACCAATCTGACGCTTGAATTACGGAGGGAGTACGCTATACTGCCGTTGATTAACTAATAACCCAGACGGTATCATTTATGTCGACTAAGCACCCACACCAAGAACGTACCTTCGTGATTCTCAAACCAGACGCCATTCAGCGCAGCTTGATGGGCGAGATTATCAAGCGGTTTGAGCAGACCGGACTAAAGTTCACCGCGTTCAAGTTTTTTGTCCCGCAGGAAGCAGATTTGATGAAACACTATAATAAAGATGACGAATGGTTCCTAAAAAAAGGCCAAAATATCGTCAATGACCTCACGGCCCAAGGTCGTCCGGTGGAGAAGGAGCCGATCGAATATGGTAAAGACATTATTCGGACGATTGTGAAGTATATGCAACAAGGTCCGGTATTAGCATTGGTTTTAGAAGGCAATCAGTCAGTAGCGGTGGTCAAGAAGCTGGTTGGCTCCACCGAACCTGCCACCTCAGACGTCGGTACCATTCGTGGAGACTTTACTCTCGATTCGTATGCACATTCAACCTATGAGGATCGAGCAGTACGTAACCTCATTCACTGCTCTGATTCTCCCGAGGAAGCTGAGCGTGAGATTGCACTATGGTTTGGACAAGAAGAGATAATGGAATACACAACAGCGCAAGAGCGCATTATGTACGATGTAAATCTCGACGGGTCGCGGGAATAGACGAATGCATCAACGTCATCTGAGTTCATTGTTGAAAATACCTTTGTGTCTGGTATGACTGCATGCTACCATGGTCGACAGAGTCACATTGTCGTATGTTCCGGTTAAAGCATTTTACGGGCTGCCTATAGACATGTTTGTCACTGAGAACCAAACCAGGATTTCAAACCACAAACAGTAAGGGTGCCCACCTGGAATTCTCCAGGAGCATACGGATGTGATTCTACAGAAAACCACCTCACGAAGGTGGTTTTCTCGTGGTACACTGGGATGTCTATGAAAAAGGGTAAGCGGCAGTCGGTGCTTGGGTTTCATGGTGGGGTCGGCAGTGTGACTGGCGCCAATTTTTTGCTCGATACGGGCGCGACGGCTATTTTGATCGATTGCGGTCTAGAGCAGGGAGTAGCTGATACTGCAGCACACAACGCGCGACCATTTCCCTACCAGCCAGCCGATATCGACACGCTTCTGGTCACACACGCACACACCGACCATATTGGTCGGATACCGAAACTAGTACAAGATGGTTTCGTTGGTACGATTTATTCGACGCCACCGACCAAGGCGCTCTCGGAGATAATGCTGCGCGATGCTCACAATATTATGGTGTATGAGCACGAGCGTTACCAAACACCACTTTGGTACGATGTAGAAGCTATTGATCAAGCTTTAAACCAGTGGCAGACTTTTGGTTACGAGGAATGGCGAACGTTGGCTGATGAGGTTGAGGTGCAGTTCATTAACGCTGGTCATATTCTTGGTTCGGCGATGGTACTTTTGCGTCGAGATGGTCGAGTGCTCGTCTGTACAGGAGATGTAGGCAACGTACCGCAACCCCTCTCAGCTCCGCCACAAATGCCTGAGATTGCCCACTACCTTATCACTGAGAGTGTCTATGGTGACCGTACTCATGAAGCGGTAGCTGAGCGAGCAGCTTTGTTGCGACACCACCTGGAGGCTGTACGACAACGTGGGGGCACTCTCATCATTCCTGCTTTCTCTTTAGAGCGAACACAGACAATGCTCTATGAGATAAATCATTTTGTCGAATCTGGTGAGATGGAACCTATCCCTGTTTTCCTTGATTCTCCGTTAGCTATCGCTGTGACAGACGTGTATCGTCGCTACGCTAGCTACCTCAGTCCTGAGGCTCAAGCGCGTCTACAAAGTGATGATGATCTTTTCAGCTTTCCCGGCTTTCGAGCCACTCGTACCGTCAATGCTTCTCATGAGATTGATGCCGTCACTGGCCCCAAGGTCATCATCGCCGGCAGTGGTATGAGTCACGGCGGTCGTATTCGTCGGCACGAACAACATTATCTCTCAGACCCAACAACCACGGTCTTGCTGGTTGGACACCAAGTGGCCGGGAGTTTAGGTCGACGTCTACAAGAGGGAGTACCAAACGTCACGATTGATGGTGTAGCAGTCAAAGTAAAAGCAACAATCGCAACTATCAGTGGCTACTCCGGGCACGCTGACCGCGAGCAGCTTTTAGGTGTAATTGACAGCTGCCGAAGCAGCTTGGAACGAGTTTTTGTCACTATGGGCGAAGAGAACGCTTCATTATTTTTAGCACAAAGGATTCACGATTACCTAGGTCTCGCCGCTACAGTACCGGCTGAGGGTGAGGAAGTGATTATTTCATTTTAAAATAGCACTATGGCAATGACCAGCCTCTTGTTACTTTGGTATATGATTATCGAGGGTGGTCGCTATTGGCACCAGCGTGCGTATCTTTCGCGGTGGTACACCCGCCAGATTGGTATAGGAATAGCGTTGCTTGTAAGTATACTTTGGTTTTGGTCATGGGCTACAATATTTGTCTCCTGGTATAGTGTGGCTGTCTTGGTCGGGGTGTTTCTCGGTGGCGCGGGATCGTACTATCTGCTTACTCGCATTCCTGGGACTACGTATTGGTACCGGCGATATCGTTTGCAGGTACACTTTGCTGCGCAATCTGCTCAGTTGTTTGCACATCGTTGGTTTGCGGCGGCCATCCGATTGCTACTACTTAATGTTGTTGTCAGTATCGCGGTCTTGCAGTTGGTAGCGACGGGTGTGTTGGTGTCGCAGTTATTTTTTATCTTTATCGGGTGCCTCTTCGTTATTAGCGGGATCTTAACCTGGTTCCGAATGATAGGTCGCCACTGGCACTGGTTTGCTGCCTTCTGTGTCGTTCCGGGTACTGCCTACATTGCATTATTCATGCCGCTTGGCGTTGTGTGGCTGTGGGCGGTACAGGTCAGTATCTATGGCCTTTTACATGTACGAATCACTCTCGATGATCTTGGACTTGACCAGTAGCCAAACGACAACAGCCACCGTTGCGGGTGGCTGTTGTTTACTGACTTTGTTTGACTATGCGGGAGAAACTGTCGGGACGTTCTTTGGCCAGGGTGGCTAAGATTTTGCGGTCAAGCTTGATATTCTTATCAGCTAATTGCTTGATAAACTGACTGTATTTGATCGCATATGGTTGTAGCGCTGCGTTGATACGTACGATCCACAGACGCCGAAAATCATTCTTCTTATCCTTGCGGTGGGCAAAGGCGTGCAAATGCGCATGAAAGATCGCTTCGCGAGCGGCGCGTTTCTTCTTAGAGCGAGCAAAACGATAGCCTTTAACTTGGCTTAGGATATTGCGGCGTCGCTTATTCGCCATGATGCCTCCTTTAACTCGTGCCATAGTAACGTGTTTACAATCAAATTACTGATAATTGGTATGTTTGCTTACTCGCAACGTGAACTAGCTACGCGCCAGTGCGTGGTAAAAAACGACGAGTGATCCGTTTCGCCAGTGTGATGGTTTGAGTCCGCTTGCGGCGCAGACGCTGCTCACCTGATTGGCGGGCGTTGAAGTGATTTTGTCCAGGGCGACGCGTAAGCAGCTTCCCGTTTTTCGTCACTTTAATCCGCTTAGTATAAGATTTATTCGTTTTCATACCTGATTTACTGCCTTGAAGCGAGCAAAAGTGTCGCAACTATAGCGTATTTGGGTTCTGTGGTCAAGCGATTCCGCGTCTTGAAACCTAGGTCATACTCTCTTCTAGCAGCTCATCCAGCGAGCGTTTT
>SKHJ01000002.1 GCA_007116965.1 Candidatus Kaiserbacteria bacterium | reverse complement strand
GTAATCACCGTGTGCCAGATCAGCTGGGTGTTCGATAACAAAATCTACCGCTGGTAAGCCAAGCGTCTGGCTGGCGCTGACAATAGCAGTACGTAGGGTTGCTTCCATAGAGTGTCACTATACCAAAAACGAGAACCTCTCCCAAATTGATCAGAACGTGCTACGGGTACGTAGCTCAAGCGGTTGCTGGCTGGTATCGATAGTAAAGTGCTGTCGACCAAGCACCTGTCCGCGAGCAGTCTCAACGCTACACCGCCAGCGTCCGTCACGATAGTTCTGCACAAAGGTGAAACCACGGTAGCCGCGCGCGCCAACTGCCTGGATAGTAAATGGGATACTGGCATGCTCACGCCACCGACCATCACTATCAAGCCATTCCCAGCGGTGACGGATATCGGTCTGCAACCGGGTGGGGGCAAAAACCGCCGAGTAGCAATACACCGGACCACCTCCTGCCGCACGAAAGGTGGAGTCGTTTTGCTTCCAAAATTCCCACCATGCACCTGGTTCGTAGCGTAAGCGATATTCACCGGTCTCTGGTACGCGTACCACCGAGTGGTAAATACCGACTTCTTGCAAGGAAAGTGGAATCGGAGGAATGATGTTGGTAAAGTAAAGCGCGTTGTAGGCAAAGAACACACAGCCTAAACTAAAGACGATCAAGCGCATTTGCATTCGCATAAAGCGCGGGATGATCCGTGAGAGCAAAAGCACGAAAACATACATTATCACCGTTGCCACCAAGCCACTGACGACGAACACCTCAGGCCCCATTCGGCTAATAAAGACCGGAATCACTAAGACCAAGTAGGCAAACAGGCCCACAAAGAGAACGGTCAAGTGATAGACTAGGCGCGCCGCCCGGTCTCGCACCACCTCGTTGGCCACCATAATAACGGCAAAGAAGACCAAGAGTGGCCAACTAACCAACCAATCGCCACTCCGGCCGTAGAAGATAAACATTCCGGACAGCAGGCCGCCAAAAGAATATTGAATCACCAGCGGCGCCAAGACCCGAAAGCGCAAACTCCATTTTTCACTCACCTTCTCCGCCACCCCGACATACAGCAGCGTCATCGACACAAAAGCCAAGGATACGTAGAAGAACAAGATTATGTTATCCAAAATGTCGTCCACGCGATCCAGTAGCCATAGGTCAGTCAAAAAGCCAAAGACAAACGCAATGGTCAACCAGTAGCGACGGACCACCCGGCCGGCCTTGGTGTACTCGAGTCGTTCTAGCCAAGTGTATTGTACTCCCTGCTCGGTATCGGTTGCTGATTGTTGCTTATGGTGAAAGTGATCAGATCCTGCCATCAAACTATTGTATGGTGAAAATAGCTACTTTGCGAGCAAAGTAATAGAGCTACGCTTTATCATAGACTAGTTTAAGTAAAAAGGGCCGCACCGGGTGGGGTGCGGCCAAGTCTTGGAACGAGGGACATTGAAGAGGAACCAGGGTCTCGCAACCCGAGCTCCGACCACAGTAAAGCATAAGCTGGCTAACAACACAAATTAGTGGCAAACAATGCACTCGCCAAGATTCAGACAAAAAAGAGGCCGCACTGGTAGAGGTGCGGCCAGTCCAACAGGGAGGATTGCCGACGTGCCCATTCGTCGACAATTCTACTCTACTCAAAACTAGACACCTAGACAAGTGCAGTTGCAAACAACCTCAAAGATATTGGTTTGTTTTCTTTGTCGCGACCCTGACTATTACTTAGGATCTCTCCTCTCCATACGCTGGGTGCACACAAATGTGTACCACACCGACGGTTGGTTCGAAGATATAATTGAGCTTTCCTTCTGCTTGCAACGTTTGTAAAGTCTGTTCCAAGACCTCCAGTGCGTTGGGGTCGTTGTCTGCCAGCCAACTAATTCCGATATCAAACGCCATCAAACGGGTATGGCTTGAGTCTGGTGCCCCTGGGTAACCTTGATCGATCAACGCCTGCTGTCGATCGACTGTCCGCGCCGCCGATGAAACCACCAAGAATAACTCTTGGTCATTCAGCTGCTCCCGCCACTGTTGTGCTATCTCTGTCAGTAAGGCAGCAGCTTTGGTATCCAAGACTCGAAATGGTTCGGGAATTTTTTCCGAGACCCGGTACGGCAGCTCACCTTTGTTCTCGAGAAGGTGGGCGGTACCAACCGCAAGCCGATCTGCTATCTCCTGCTCACTTGTTACTGGTGGCGTGTTAGCCCACCACTCCAACTCGATGGCTTGCGCCGCTTCGATTCTTTTCATCTCCTCGTTCGGTGTGATCGGAACGGCTGCGGCTGGCTGGTCAAATCGATTGGGAGGCATAGTTTACACGAATCGCTCGGGAACAGGGAAACGTTCGCAAAGATCTTTGACCTGTTGGCGCAGTTGGACTTTGGCCGCGTTGTCTTCTTTAGCTTTGAGCGTAGCAAGCATTAGCTCTGCCAGTTGCGTCGCTTCCGCTTCTCGCATACCACGAGTAGTGAGGGCTGGCGTACCGAAGCGGATACCCGACGGATCCATAGCCGTGCGCGGCTCGTCCGCGATCATATTTTTATTAAGTGTGATCCCGACCTCATCAAGCACCGTCTCGGCTTCTTGGCCGGTGACGCCGAGCGAGCCGTACACGTCTGCTAAGAGCATATGGTTGTCGGTACCACCACAGAGTAGGCGCACCTCGGCGGCTTTAAAGACTTCCTCCATCGCTTTAGCGTTCTTCACCACCTGTGCCGCGTAGTCCTTAAAACTAGGATGCAAGGCTTCGCCAAAAGCCACTGCTTTGGCGGCGACTGTATGCATCTGGGGGCCACCTTGCATACCCGGGAAGACGGCCTTGTTGATACGCTTGGCGATATCGACTTCCTCACGCACTACAATCATCCCGCCGCGGGGACCACGGAGCGATTTGTGCGTAGTCATCGTCATCACGTCAAAGCCGTGATCAAACGGATTTTGTAATACCCCGCCGGCGATTAGGCCAGTAATGTGAGCAATATCTGCTACGGTGTACGCCCCTACCTCTTTGGCTATCTCGACAAACTTCGCGTAGTCAAGCTCACGGGTATAGGCAGAGAAGCCAGCCAAGATTATTTTGGGCTTGTGCTCGAGCGCCACCGCGCGCAACTCATCGTAGTCGATCTCACCGGTATCGACGTCTTTCATTTTGTAGCGCACAAAGTTGAAGACTTTGTTGATACAGGTGGTCGGGTGGCCGTGCGTGAGGTGGCCGCCGTGCGAGAGATCCATTCCGAGCACGGTATCACCCGGCTCCATTAGAGCAAAATACATCGCTACATTGGCCGCCGCGCCGCCGAGAGGTTGCACGTTGGCATATTGCGCCTTGAACAATTGCTTAGCCCGGTCAATGGCAATCGTCTCAACCGCATCGGTGAATTCTTGTCCGCCGTAATAGCGGCGACCTGGGTACCCTTCGGAGTACTTGTTGGTGAAGATGGAGCCGTTCGCTTCGCGAACGGCTCGCGACGCATAATTCTCACTCGGTATCAACTCGATACCGATCCGTTCTCGCTCCTCTTCCCCCACTAACGCCGCGTACACATCTGGGTCTTGCTCTTTGATGTATTGGTAGTCTGACATAGAAAAATTACTTAGCTGAATAAATTCCGATTAATCTAGCAGAGATCACAACATCTCACCTATCGATTATCACCACTACCGTGTAATTGCCCGCGCTCTTGACGGCTTTTTAATTTATCTAAATTTGCTTGGGCAACATCCTCTAAAGTAAAATCAAGCTCGCTCGCCATAGTTGCCACATACCACAGCACATCCCCCACTTCTTTTTTTAAATCCTGCTTTTCCTCAGCAGAAAGCTCAGCTGGGGTGGATTTACCTTTATCTCGAATGAGTTTCTTGACCTTACCAGCCACCTCACCCGCCTCATCTACCAAAGCTAGTGTTGGATATACTAGATTATTACCCAAATCAGGATACACAGCAGTGCGACGAGCAAGTGTTTGATATTCGTTCATTTCCATAGAGCGATTGTATCATAATCTTCAAGACCAAACGGCAGAGACAGCAGCGTGGACTCGTTCGTGGATAATTTCCGGTGAAAGCAGTGTATTGTTTTCAACACACTGGATAGTCTGCCAATTGGTATGTCCCGCCGTCAGTCGCTGCGCATTCTGCTCAGCTGCTTCTTGGTAGGCAGCATTGGCTTCGGCGGTATCAAGGGCAGCTCGGGTGGTATCACCAAACAGCATTTTCTGCCGAAATGAGTACGGCACATCTAAATAAAGCACCAGGTCCGGTCGAGGAATATTGAAGACCGTATGCTCCATATGATCAAGCCACGCCAAGAATTCCACCAACTCAGTCTCATCTGTGAGCTTACCGCCCTGATGAAGCATATTAGAACTGACATAACGATCCAAGATAACTACCGCCCCCGCCGCGAGCCATTCGCGCAGCTGAGGCGCTGACTCAAAACGGTCAGCGGCGTACAAGACCGAGGCAATCCGGGCATCAACCGAGAGAAAATCACCACGAGCACCGTCTAGACACTCTCGCAATAAACGGCCAAAGTGATTTTGTGTGTACTGCGGAAAATCAAGCGACTTGACTGACTTTCCTTCCTTTTGTAGACGTTCAGACAGCAGCCGTGACTGCGTGGCTTTACCGGCTCCGTCTGCTCCGTCAATCACCACTAGCCTGCCTTTCCTCTCACGCTTTGTCATTACCAATAAATTGTATCACCTTCTTAGCCATCCCCCTGCCTAGTACGATAAAGAATGTGAGTCTCGTCAACCTCGACAAATCATCTACCCGTGTCGCAGTCGCACTACACCCTGCGACTACGCGCCCAATACGATACAATGCACTAGTATGAAAGACATCAAAGACCTGCACCACCACACTGTATCCTTACGCCACGGCGGCAAGATTGTTGTGATCGATTCTGGCGCTACTCTTAACGCCGAAGCTACGGCCATGCTCCAGGCCCTCCACTCCCGCTCGACCGAGGGTATCGATGGTCACCTTAAGGTGCTGGCCGAGCGCGGCCCAGAGAAGTTTATGTCTACCTACTACGTCCAGTATGGCCATAAATCAATCGGCGACTGTGGTACTGCCGTCGTTTTTATTGAGGGTATCTCGATGTTGGCCGCCAAAGCCATTCAAGATTCACGTTTATACAACGGCCAAGAAGCTTCCACTCGTTACATTGATTTTGCCCGGCAGCCATTTCTTAATCCACTCGGTAGTGAAGCTGGGGTTACCGCACAAGAGACCTGGCGTAGTTTCTACCTAGAGGCAGTCCAAACTATGAAAGAGGCACTCCCCGAGCGATACCCGCGCCAAGAGAGCGAAAAAGAGACCACCTACGAGAAAGCCATCACCGCCCGTGCCTTCGATATCTGCCGCGGCTTCTTGCCAGCCGGTGCCAGCACCAACATCGCTTGGAGTACTACCTTGCGCCAATTTGGCGACCGCATTATGGAGCTCCGTCATCACCCTCTGGCCGAGGTGCGCGAGATCAGCACCGCGCTCGAAGACGCGCTGATCGCTGCCTACCCCAACTCCTTCGACGCCACCAAGAAACGCTACGAACATACCGAAGCATATCTCGATACTGCATACGCTGAGTATTATTATCACGACCCAACCTCACCTGCATTGGCTCTCGTGCACGACGGTATTGACCACGCCAGCTTAGCTACGTATCAGACATTACTCACCGAACGACCGATCAAGACAGAGTTGCCAAAGTGGCTAGCAGCCTATGGTACCGCTAGCTTTGCCTTTACCCTCGACTTCGGCTCCTTCCGTGATATCCAACGCCACCGAGCGGTGACGCAACGTATGCCCCTCCTGACTACCGAGCTCGGCTTCCATGACTGGTATCTCGATGAGTTGACCGACGACTTACGAGAACGAGCAATCGCTCTCTTGGCTGAACAGGCCGAGATCAGCGCCACCCTGACTGATGACGACGCCCTACGCCAATACTACCTGCCGATGGGGTACAACATCAGTAACTATCTGACGGGCGACCTCTCAGCTCTAGTCTATTTGGTAGAATTACGGGCCAGCAGTTTAGTCCACCCCACCCTCGCCACCCGCGCGGCTGAGATGGCTGAGCTACTGACACAACAGTATGGTGCACTCGGCCTACAACTTCACCTCGACCCCGAGCCCGGACGCTTCAACGTTAAGCGTGGGGAGGCAGATATCATCAAGCGTGACAACTGATGATCGCTCTTTTGCCCTTACAACAAGCTGTTTTAACCAGAAATACTATAGTATTTCTGGTTAAAAGCTGGAAAAACTACAGAAAAAAGCGGCAAGACTGCAGTCTTGCCGCTTTTTT
>SKHJ01000004.1 GCA_007116965.1 Candidatus Kaiserbacteria bacterium | reverse complement strand
GAGGAATACATCAAACATCACTTCGAAGGTACAGAAGGGAAAGATGCGTTCAATGTGCAAGAACCATAAACGACTTCAGTCGTGTCCCAAACTGTGCACTTCGAGTGCACAGTGGTTGACAATATATAGAGATTGGTCACACGCAGAGCAGAGGGAGGGTCTAATGACCACCGAAATCGAACTGATGCTGAAAGGCTACGGGCTGACGACGGCAGAGTTCTACTACAGTATGCCGGATTACAAGAACGTTCTTAACGTCTTTATCTGGCAGCTCCACGATCTGGCGCCGGACCACCCGAAATTGTTCGAGTTTATCGAGTTTTGGCGGGAGAATATCAATGGACCGCTGCATTCGGTGCGCTTTACACATCGCAAACTGATTGCACCGGGTGAACGGCGACAGCAGGTAGGGGAGTTCCGTCTGCACTGAACCTCAGAGGGGCGTTCGCGCCCCTCTTGTCTATATGTTTGAATATTTGCCAGTATCTGGTACTATTAGTCACGCTATTTGAGCAAATCAAAAGAGGCCCTATCGTCTAGTGGTTATGGAATGAAAAGTGGATAGCTTTTCATCCGGTCGCACCAAGGTGCGAATTGCCGATGTTTACGAGGTAATAGGGGTAAGGTTTTCATCCTTGAAGCCGGGGTGAGAATCGGCTGAGCTCAAAGTAGATCACGACAGTGGTATACTTTGAGCTCGGAATACATGACTTGTGTCATGTATGTCCGATTCGCAAGGCCGGACGCATGTCGCGCGGAGCTTGCGAGCACGACAGCGGAGGCGGGTGAGAAATGCTGGGAGTATTTCGCAAGACCTTGACTACTATTTTACAAATTTATGAAGTAGAATAGTGACAAGGTGTACAGATTCTGTAAGAATCACGAGTAAAATCTTTGATTTTGACTTGTGACCGATTCATAGAATCGAACCCATCACTGCTGTCATTCATTAATTGGCCCTATCGTCTAGTGGTTAGGACGCAAGGTTTTCATCCTTGAAGCCGGGGTTCGATTCCCCGTAGGGTCACAAACACTGCATAATAACCGCCAAGGCTGCGGTAATTGTCGATTTATAAGACTCAAAAGACGATAGTGTAGCAATTAAACCGGAAATACTATAGTGTTTCCGGTTTAATTGGGGTAATTTTCGTTTATTTTGCTTGTTTTTGAACGTCGAACAGTTTAGTTTGGTATACTGGTAATAGTATACAATGGCAAACTTCGAATCACGTCTACAATCAAGATCTGAACCAAAGCGACAGACCGGAAGCCACTGGCTACTTGGCCTGAGTATGATACTTATAGTGATACTCGTCGGCTGGTTGATAGTTCAACAATCTGATACGGAGGAAAGTAGTGATATCCCAGATATAGCGACCAGCACCGACAGCGAGGTTGATTTAATTGATAGAGGGGTAGGGGAGGATGAAGAAACACTTATTACCGAAGCGAGTGACGGAGAGGTTAGTATTCCGCCACTACGTGAGCATAATGACCCTGAATTAGGCCTGCGCTTTTGGTACCCACAAACCTGGGGCGTCATCAGCCACCAAGACGAAACCGGCGGTTGTCCGGCCGACCAAGGCAATCGTTGCTTCGTACGATACTTTGGGATAAATGACCCGGTCTCGGGACAGTTTACCCGCCTGTTAGCCGCGTTCTCACCTGAGTACCGTGATCACCCGCTACCGCGGGGCGTGCAGTGGCCTGACCAAGCACTAATGCAAAACACAGATTGGCAAAACGACTGTCAAGGGCGGTCGGACTGTACGTTACTCACACGGGATGATGGTCAGTTGGTTGCACGTTACCGCGAAATAGTTCGCTCAGAGTTAGTGCAACCTGATCGGTTACCCTCGGCTGCCACCCCAAGTTACTTTTGGGAGTTTGAACAGCGCGGCACGTGGTATGTGATAGCCTCACCAACCGAATTACAAAGGCATGATAAAGAGGCAAAAGACCTATTTTTCATTGGTTTTATTAGTACGGTCACTGGAATGTAGCCAGGTAGAGCACGATGGTGAAATGTTTAGCCACAGTTATGCACAGGGGTAGTACACAGGCATATACCGGTCTTTTCCACAGGTTTTCCCCTAATATGACTTGTATATCTCAATAACATCTGCATTGACAAAAAAAGATGATATGCGAAGCTATAGTCAGGTTTACGTGGTGGTGATTTCTCGATACTTTCGTCACATTTTAGTGACAGTACGGGCACGTAAACCAAAATGCTCTACGTTGTACGACAAAAGGCGCCTTCGGGCGCCTTTTGTCTATCTCCAAGGTTGGTTGGATCAGGTAGTGCGCAGCGTAAGGTAGATATCTTCTAGAGCAGTGACGGCGTTGCCGGCAGAAATATTGTTCTGGTGGAAGAGAATGTTGGTACAGTCACCAGCTGCCCAAATACCGGACACCGAGGTGCGTTGATTCCATGGGTCTATCTTAATACGACCTAGTTCGTCGCACTCGACCTGTTCGCAAACGAAGTCCGTGTTTGGTAGTAGACCAATCTCAACAAAAATACCGCTAACCGGGATGGTCTCGGTCTCACCGCTCGCATGTCTGTAGGTGAGGCCAGTGACAAATTGTTCGCCGTGAATCTCGATCGGAGTTACGTCAGTAAGACCGGTTACGTTTTCATTAGACAATACTCGCTCGACGGTTATAGGATCAGCTTTAAAGTGTTTATTACGCTGGATGATGGTGACGTGTTCGGTGTAGGCTTGTAACTGTGCTGCTGATTCAAAGCCTGCGTTACCGCCACCAATGACGGCGACCCGTTGTCCAGTAAACATCGGTCCGTCACAACTAGCACAGTAAGTGACGCCTTTATGCTCGTACGTTGCTGCGCCTGGGATGTTTAGCTTTCGGCGTCGTGAACCCGAAGCCACCAACACGGCACGGGCAACATGAGTTTCGTTAGAGTCTGTCGTGACGGTGATCGTGCCATTGGGTGTCGGAACTACCGCTGTGACGGTTGCTGGGTTAAGAACGGTGACACAATCGTTGGCGTACGTATTGACGTGAGATTCAAGTGAGCGGGCAAAATCAGCACCAGAAATGGAAGGGGTGCCAATCCAATTTTGAATATCGGTTGACTCAGTACTTTGCCCTCCCCATTCTTGAGTGATTTGCAAGGTTTTGAGTCGTTTGCGTGCGGCGTAGACTGCGGCACTCGCGCCGGCCGGTCCACCACCGATGATAATAAGATCGTACATAGTAGAAAATAATTGATTTACTGACAGCGGTAGTAGCATACCATGAACAGGCATCTTCTGTATACCCACCTGGGTATATTGATACATTAATAATTCTTGCTACACTAGGGCACGTATGAAAAATATTTACACAACATTGCGGAGCTGGGGATTTTTTACCTACGGTACGATAATTCCCGGATTGATGCTGCACGGCAAACCAGCACCATACCCGGTCTTGAATGAGAGAGCAGTACGGGCTGGGGCAGGAATGATGTTTGTTTTGGGTATGTTTGCATTTTTTCATGCCTTTTATCTTGATAATTTTCTCTTCTTGCAAATCTTCGTCGTGGTATTTTTCTTTTTTTTTTTTATGAAGACTGTTATTGGGACTCGGTTTTCTCCCATCTCACAAGTTGCTCAGTTGGCTGTCAAAAACCAAACGCCTGAGTACGTTGGTGCGATCCAGAAACGTTTTGCTTGGTCGATCGGCCTCGTGTTAGCTGCTACCATGATTATTCTTTTGTTTGGTTTTGAGGTTAGGGGACCGATCAACTTAGCTATCTGTGCTGTCTGTCTGCTCTTCATGTTTCTTGAGACGAGTTTTGGTGTTTGTGTTGGTTGCAAGATCTATGGTTTATTAATTACCTGGGGCGTACTTAAGGAGCCAGAATATCGTCCGGCCTGTCCAGGTAATGTCTGCGCTGTTGAATGACCCATTCTCGCCAGTGATTGGCATGGTCATACCAGAGATCCGTCACATTCGTGACGGATCTCTTGGGGTTGAGGTAGATCAAGAGTGTTATTTTAGCTTCGAACGACGCAAGAAAGCAGGCACAGCACCCCAATCATCATCGTCATCCTCATCGATCGGATCGACCGGCTTTGGGTCTGGTTTTTTGACGTTTGTGTCAGCAGCCTTCTCTTCTGATTTTGGAGCGTCTGACCGATCGCGACGAGGTGTGGTTAGTGAGTTGAAGATACGTCCGCGCCCTGTCTCACCTTCGCTTTCCTCGGTGGTGGCCGAACGCTCCTCTGTCTGGACGTCTTGGCTCGGTGTATTGCTAGGGGCAGAAAACTGACGGAAATTTGTTTCACTACCACCAATTCGCTCTTCAGGGAAGCCAGTTGCTATCACAGTGACTTTGATTTCATTCTTCTTTAACTTGTCGTCCCTAATGGCACCAAAGATCACCCGGGCCTGTGGGTCGATCGATTCCGTAATCACTCGCGCGGAGTCTTGAATCTCCAGCATACCGAGATCATCACCGCCGGCAATAGCGAAGAGAACCCCTTTAGCGCCAGTAATAGATACTTCAAGGAGAGGGGAGTTGATAGCAGATTGGGCAGCTTCTTCGGCGCGCTTTTCGCCACTGGAAATACCAACACCCATCAAAGCTGAGCCTGTGTTCTCCATAACGCTTCTGATATCGGCAAAGTCAACGTTGATGATACCCGGCAAGGTAATCAGGTCGGAGATACCTTCGACTGCTTGTTTTAGTACATTGTCACACTGCTCAAAAGCATTACGGACAGAGGTCTCTTTATCAACAATGGCGAGCAAACGATCGTTAGGGATAGTGATGAGTGCGTCTACCTCTTTCTTGAGCTCTTCGATACCTTGGAGGGCGAGGCGCATACGTTCTTGACCTTCAAATAGGAATGGTTTGGTCACTACCCCAACGGTCAGAGCGCCACTCTCACGAGCAATTTTAGCGATCACTGGCGCAGCGCCGGTGCCGGTGCCACCACCCATCCCACAGGTGATGAAGATCATATCAGAACCTTTAATTGCATTTGCAATTTCCTCTCGAGTCTCGTCGGCGGCACGGCGACCCATGTCAGGGTTACCTCCGGCACCAAGACCACGAGTGAGATTCTTGCCGATGTGTATTTTTTTCTTGGCGAGCGAGTGGTGCAGGTCTTGAGCATCGCTGTTGATCGCGATGAACTCAACCCCTTTTACCTTTGCGCCCACCATGTGGTTCACTGCGTTGCCCCCTGAACCACCGACTCCGACTACACGGATGCGTGCGAATGATTCAACGTCTGATTTAATTTGTTCCATAGCAATATATACTCTGCTTAGTAAGTACTAGCCATCATACACGTAATTAAAAAACCTGTCACTATCTTGACATATCTTCCATCTATTACATTGACGACAAGAATAAATTGTTGTTTAAGGAAGAAATTGTGAGAACCAACCCCATAACGATCGGCGTTGGGTACGATTGATGCCAATACTATTTCGCTCGTCACTACTACTTGCTCCTAGTAGACAGAGGCCATAGGCAACCGTCCACGACGCGTCCTTCATCTTGGTATTTTTGTTCAGCTCGAGGTTGGCAAAACGAGCAGGTAAGTTTAAAACATCACGAGCCGTATCTTGCGCCATCAGTAGGTTGGACCCGCCGCCGGTTAAAATGATGCCGGCGGGAAGCAAGCCATCGCGCTTAATTTTCTTTAAATGATTATCGATCAACTCAAAAATATCGGTCAGTCGTGCGGCTATGATTTCCTCCACTTTCTTTTTGGGTAGACTCATACTGGTCATTCCTCCTCGTTTTGCCTTCTCGGCTTCTTCGATCGGTATCTTGAGACCCAGGGCCAAATCATTAGTGATGTCATTGGAACCAATAGGGAAGACTTTTACAGAGATAGGAAGGAAGTCTTCAAATACCACGATGGAGACGGTCTCTGCACCAATGTTAGCTAAGACACAGCCGGCTCGCTTCTGAGCTTTGTTGAGTAGGACAAAGCTGGCTGCGAGCGGTGAAGCGGTAACGTCTTCAACCATGACACCGGCTTGTCCGACAGCAGCTGTTAATTCATGGAGGTGTTGTTCGTAGGCAGTAATAAAAAGACAGTCCGCTTCAAGTTTGGTGCCTTGCATACCAGTTGCTCGGCCAAGCACCAATTCACCATCAACACGGTATCGTAACGGAATGATATGGAGAATACGTCGATTGGGGATACGGTCAGCGATCCGGTCTTCACAGTCTTGCGCAACCTTCTCTAGATCATGGTCGGTTATTTCAGAGTCGGCACGAGCAGGGATGATCTCACCAGTCGCTTCAATCTCGTCCAACCCGATACTACCCAGTGAAACGTACGCACGCTTGATGGGGACGCCAGCGTTTTTCTCGGCCATGGCAACGGCGGTCTTTATGCTCTTGGCCACCTCTGCCTCACTAATAATGTAGCCGTTGCGAATACCGCGACTATCAGCAAAGCCAGTACCTAAAAGTTGTGGTACATTTCGTTCGGCTGATTTAGCAACACGCACCACCGCCACTTTGATTTGGTGGGTTCCAACGTCGATGCCGGCAATAATCTGGGTATGACGAGACATAATGTGTGTATTAGGCACCAAGAAACCGTCGACAAAGCCGACGTTCTGCCTGTTCCATTGTAGCGCCATGCTGGTAACCTTTCAAATGGAGTATCCCATGGATAAATAAGTACCCAGTATGATATTGAATTGAGTGACCATACTGTGATGCAGTCTGACGAATGCGGGGGAGACATAAGTAAATTTCTCCAGCCGACTGATACAGTGGGAATGAAAGGACATCGGGCACATACTGTTTACCGCGAGTAGTCTGATTGAGTGTCCGGGCTCGTTGCTCACCAACAAAGACCAGCGATAGGGTATAGGTTGGTCCGAGTATGGCGCGGCTGATTTTGGCGTAGGGAAGGTTGGGATATTGGCGAGTCGTGTGACTAATAGAGAGCTGATTCATACCAGTGAGTATGGCATATATACCAAGTAAAACCAAAGCATCGGTTGGGAAAACCGATGCTGAAAGGCTGGGTCTGGGGTAGCGGGTGTATCACCGTCGGCCACCGCGTCTCTCCTGCACTTTACCAAGCTTGAGCAGTCTCTCGTACATAGTTTTTTTCTCAAGTTTTTTGAGTCGGGCAGCGCGCTGAACATTGCGGCTTTTGGTTCGGCTAAAGTAGCGTGAGCCACGCATACGGGGAATGATGCCAGCGTTTTGTACTCGCTTCGTAAAGCGACGGATTACGTTCGCGCTACTTTCGTTGTTATTTCTGTCGACTTGGACGTTGGTTGCCATATGCCGCGCGATTATAGCATATCAACCACAGTATGCAAATGCTTTGGTCTCGTATTGTCTCTGCAAGGTTATGAAGTTATGAGGTTGTGGCGTACGAGCGCTTGAGTTTTTTGTGCAGTTGATCTTGACTGATGGTCTCTTGGTTGCGAGCAAGCATATCACGCAGTATCACAGAATTCTCGACGTACTCTTTTTGCCCAATGATCACAGTGTAGGCACAGCCAAGTCGTTCAGCTTCACGTAGTTGAGCAGAAAGCGAATCGGTAGCGATTGCGTGTAGTACGGGAATACCAGCTTGGCGAAGCTCATCGACAAGCAGCAGGGTTCTAACACGTGGCCCAAAACCAAGGTGGACTACAAAGACATCGGGTTGTGGTAAGCGTGGTCGGGATACGCGCGTTGGAATCTTACGTTCTGGCACGATCAGTACGGCGCCGACGGCTGGGGTTGGTGCTGCAGTGTGACGTTGCATAAAGTTTTGGTAGCGACCGCCACGGATGACGAGAGGATACTCGGTATTTTCTGTTTCGATGGTGAATAGAGTGTCGGAATAGCATTCATGATGGCCAAGGAGTAGAGGGTTGATTTCGTACGGAGCGTCGCTCATATCAAGATATTCGATGATCTCGCGGAAATGTTTGCGGCTAGTGTCGCTCAGATATTCAAGCGGATTTGGTGCCTTGTACGCAATCTCATGTTCTTTCTCTATCAGGTGAAGGAGACTTAAGATGACGTGTTCTTTCATTAACTCACGAGCAGTCAATGGTAAATATTCTATTCGTTTACGGAAAAAGTTGGTCAATTCACGGATATAACGAGTGTGTGACTCTTGGTCACCAAGCGAGTTGACGTATACGGTATGGTCAGCGAAACCAAGTTCGGACAACAGGGTCCGTCCAGCTTGAATCAAAACGGCTTCGGCAATACTCTTTTCTACATGGAAGACCTGTAACGAAAGTGCAATCTCACCAGTGCGCGGCACGGACTCCAGGCTGTAGCTGAAGATAGGCCGCTCTAATTGATGCCAGCCATTTTCGCAATAGGCAACTGAGCCGTTGGTCAGGAGTCCGTGAAGGGCATCTTTCTTACGATCTTTAGCGGTAGCCTTACTCGTGCGGGTTTGCGGACAATCACGACAGAGCGGATCTTTACTGATCTGCTGAATTGGGTCAAAGCCGTAATGCTCCGCTACCGTGCTCGCTATTCTTATGAAATCGTTAGTGGTGAAAGTAGGATTCATAGGTCAACTATGTATTGTCGAGTAATGCGTGCGCGCCCGGGAAGACACCGAGATTACTGGGTGGAAACAAGCGCAAAAAGGCACGTCCGATGATGTTTTCTTCTTGCAATACCCCCCAAACGCGTGAGTCGGAGCTTTCGTTACGGTTATCGCCCATCACAAAGTATTCTCGTGGACCAAGCGTTTCCGTCAAAAAGGTGTTGGCATTCATACTTTTAATATACGGCTCGTTGAGCTCGATACCATCAGGGTGTATTTCGTTCACAATCGAGACACGATTGCCATCAATCACCACCGTATCACCAGGTACGCCAATGATGCGTTTGATAAAGAACTTACTCGGGTCTTGAGGATAACGAAAGATAGCGACGTCACCGCGTTGTGGTTGTCCTAGGTGATAGGATATCTGATCGACGATCAAGTACTCGTTATGAAAAAACGTTTCTTCCATTGAAGCGCCCGAGACAATGAAAGGCTGTGCTACGAACATGCGAATAGGGATAACGATCAAGAGCGCGATTATAGAGAAGCGGATAATCTCGAGGATCGGGTGTTCTGTTTGGGGTGACGGGCCAGCTGTCATGGCCACGCTGGCATCGTTTGTTTCGCTTGGTTGCTGTGGCAGTGGTGTGCGTGACTCAAACATACAACACGAGAAGAAAGTGCTCAGTATTATACGTGACATAGAGTGTAAAAACAAATGCCACTCATTTTGAGACGTTAGTGTACGACATCTTGGTTGTTGTCGGTAAGTACGTTACGATAGCTACTGTATATGTACTACGTGATTGGTCTTGGTAATCCAGGAAAAAAATACGCAAATACCAGACACAATGTTGGCTGGGCTGTACTTGATGCGTTGGCAGCAGAACACCAATTTACCGGTCTAGAGGCGATGCGTCCGTATCAAGCGAATGTTTGTCGCGGTACGCTCGCCGAGCAAGTAGTTTGGCTAGTTTACCCGCAGACTTTCATGAACCGATCAGGTGAGACGGTGCGAGCAGTTTTACGAGATGATCCACCGGCGCAAATACTGATTGTCCACGATGATGTCTCGTTACCAGTGGGTCAGTGCCGGATCTCATACCAACGTGGCCACGGCGGCCATAACGGCGTGCGCTCAATCTTTTCCCTTACGAAGCGAAAAGACTTTGTCCGGGTCCGCATCGGGGTAGCTGGCACCCGCTGGTTTTCCCGTGAACCGTACGTACCAACTGGTTCTGCCTTGCCGCAACATGTTCTGGCGCCGTTCTCTTGGCGAGAGCGGTCGGTGTGTGCGGTAGGTATAACGCGCGGAGTATCTGCGGTGGTTAGTATTGTACGTGATGGCGTACAGGTAGCTATGAATGAACATAACGTTCGCACAGAGTAATGATGATAGCGGGTAGTTTTTGGCCGTTCCCAACGTCACACCGCCGTCATTTGACGGCGGTGTGACTGGGTGAGCGTGGGTTGGGTACTGGATGACCTACTCAGCGTTCGCTTCTTTGTAGGAGAGCGTCATTCGCTGGTCTTTGGGTTCAAATAGAGTGATCTTGAATTTGTAGACACTACCCAAGGAGAGCGCGTTTTTCATTTGTTCTTCCGATTCGAATTCAGAGATATGTACTAGACCAGCTACTCCTTCCTCAATGGAAGCCAAGGCGCCATGCTTGTTATACTTGATGACCACTGCGTCGACCACTTGGTCCTTTTGGTACTTGGAAGCCGCTTCTTCCCATGGATTGTCACGCAACTGCTTGATCGAGAGGGATACCTTGTCGTCTTTGACCTCAATGACCTTGACTTTGACCTTATCGCCCACCTTATAGAGCGCGCGGGTGTCTTCTACTAGTCCCCAGTCAAGTTCAGAGATGTGTACTAAACCTTCAAGACCGGATTCGATCTTAACGAAGACACCAAAGTCTACAGCGCCGGTGACCTCGCCTGCGACCACATCGCCAACTTCGTACTTGCCAACCTTCTCTTCCTTCTCTTCCTTCTCCTGGGGACTCTTTTCCGAGAAGATGATCTTTTGTTCCTTTGGATCAGCCGTGATCATCACGACATGTAATTGCTTACCAACCAGTTCTTCTAAGGCTGAAAGGATGCGCTCCTTGTCCCCATCAGCGACACGTGGGTAATTGTCTGCTGAAAGTTGTGAAGCTGGTAAAAAGCCCGAGATACCTTGCCAGTCCAGGATGAGCCCACCTTTGTTGGCCTCTTTAACAGTTAGCAACATAATGTGCTGACGCTTGACTGCCTCTTCGGCATCAGCCCAGATCAAAGCCTGGCGTGCTTCTTTCAGGGAGAGCTCGATATAGCCATCTTCATTCTCTGTTTCTACGACTTTGGCGGCAATAGTGTCACCAATGGTGACTTTACGCAGGATGTCGCGGGCGTTCATATACTCCCGACCATAGATCAGGCCAGTACCAAACGGTGGTAAGTCAACATATACGCGAGCCCGACCGATGGCTGAGACCCGACCCTCAATCACTTGGCCGACTAGTGGGGCGGTTGGTGTATTCTCAAGTACATCCGGCATTGCCGTTATTGGTTCGGTCTGTAGGGTTTGTAAAGTTTGCGTCGTGTCGATATCGACGTTGGTCGCTGACAGGTCAACGGCAGATACAGTTTGTGTTTGCATTAGTTGTATGTGAGTCGGTCACACGTCTCCATCTCCATCCGTTACTCTGGCCGTCTGCGCGAAGGTGGGATTACTCGTGTGCCGCGAGCACTGATAATCACCAAAATATGGTGTGAGAAATATACCAGATGTCGGTATTTTTGCAACAGTGGCTAGAAATTATCTGGTCCGGTGTCATGACACACTATCTCTAGTACCATGTGCCCGTGGCACTAGGGAGTTTACACGGGGATAGATTGACGGTGTAGGCTTGTAGCCGAGCACGGTAGTTTAGTGTATACTGCTGGACTATATGATAGTGACGTACTACGGAGGTCAATGTTTTAAGTTAGTGCGAGGAGATACCACGGTCGGGTTTGATCCAATTGCTAAACAAAAAGCTGACTGGCCGACCGTTAGATTTGGAGCTGATGTAGTTTTTAGTTCATTGTACCACCCTAATTTTGCTGGCTATGAACAGATGCAAAATGGTGGTAAGGCGCCGTTTGTGATACATGGCCCTGGCGAGTATGAGGTTGGTGAAGTGACCGCTCGTGGCTTTGGGGTTAAGACGAACTATCGTGGTCAAGATCGGTATAACACTATTTACCAAGTGCAGTTTGATGGTATGAGTATCGTTTTTCTCGGGGCACTTAGTGATCCTGAGATTGACCCAAAGATTCTTGGTGCGTTGGCGGATGTTGATATTTTATTTATACCGATTGGGGGTGGTGATGTACTCGAGGTACCGCAGGCGTCCAAGTTGGCAGTCAAATTAGAGGCCAAATTGGTCATTCCGATGCATTACGATCAGGCTGCTTTGACAGCTTTTCTGAAAGAGGAGGGTGAAGAGGCGCTCAAACCGGTTGAAAAATTAACAGTCAAAAAGAAAGACGTGAGTCTCATGGAAGGAGAGGTGGTAGTCTTAAAAGGCTAATTCTCCTGTGTTACTATAGCTGTATATGCTCAAACGGCTGCTTCATAAAGTGTTGCGTAAATCGCGACCAGAACGTGAGCGGTATGCTTTTGCCAGTACAGTTCTCGTTACCAGCCTTATTGCGCTGGTCTGGTTTTGGCAACTGCCAGGGAAACTTCAATTCGATACAACTGAACAGATGGCGGCAGTGGCGGTCAATGAGCAGACGAACGCGCCTCCGTTTAGTGGGATCTGGCGACGAGCGAGTGCTTTCTTACGGGGTGAAGTAAGTGTTGAATCACCGAATATACCAGTTGTTGAGTCAGCGCCATATCCGGCAGGGACAACGCCGCCACGCCCACAACCTGCCGTTTCTCCGTCTGAACAAACGGCTGCAGGTGAGTCGCCGTCAACCACTACTGTCGAGCAACCGCCAGATCCAACCGTAGAAACTGGTACGATTAACTCACTCCGAGCCCGCCTCGAGGAGGCTCGCTCACAGTGAGTTGAGTATGCTATACTACGCCGTGCCAGTATTTCTCGATACGTGCCATCTGCCTACCCAGAACAATCTTTAATCTCAGAACCAGTGTATGCCTAAGAAAAAGCTAACCGAAACCCCGGCCGAACCGATTGGCAATAAAGTCATACCACAAAGCATCACCAGCGAGATGGAGGTGGCGTATATCAACTACGCAATGTCAGTCATCACGGCCCGGGCGTTGCCGGATGTGCGCGATGGCCTCAAGCCAGTACACCGTCGCATTCTCTACTCAATGCGACTCAATGGCCTGACCGCTGCAGCCAAATTCAAAAAGTCAGCGACGGTGGTTGGTGATGTGCTTGGTTCTTTTCATCCACACGGCGACAGTTCAGTCTACGAAGCTATGGTCAAGCTGGCGCAGCCATTTGCGTCGCGCTATCCGTTGGTAATCGGTCAGGGTAACTTTGGCTCGCCGGATGGCGATGCGGCAGCCGCCTATCGTTATACCGAGGCTAAAATGTCTCGCTTAGCTGAGGAGATGTTGCGAGATCTGGAGAAGGATACGGTTGACTGGCGACCCAACTTTGACGGTACCAAGCGCGAACCCGAGGTCTTACCAGCCGCCGTTCCCAACCTGCTCTTGCTTGGTTCACTCGGTATTGCGGTCGGTATGGCCACTAATATCCCGCCGCACAACGTGCGAGAGGTGGCGGATGCAACTGCGCATTTGATTGATAATCCCAAGGCCAGTATCGATGATTTACTCAAGTTCATTAAAGGTCCAGATTTCCCTTTGGGTGGCGTTGCCTTCAACCAAAAAGATATTGCTCACGCGTATGCTAATGGTAAAGGTGGGGTGGTGGTGCGCGGCGAGGCAGAAATTGTCGAGGACAAGAAGGGTACCTTCTCTGTTATCATCACCTCCATTCCGTACCGAGTCAATAAGGCCGATATGTTGGAGAAGATCGCTCAACTGGTGCGTGATAAGCGTATCGAAGGCATCAAAGACCTGCGCGATGAGTCGACTGCCGATATCCGGGTGGTGATTGAGTTAAAGGCCGGCACACAGCCGCAGACCTTCCTTAATAAGTTGTACAAACTGACACAACTCGAAGAGACCTTCCATTACAATATGGTGGCCTTGGTGGATGGGGTACCGCAAACCTTGTCACTTAAGGCAATTCTTGAGGAGTATATCAAGCACCGAGCGGAGGTGGTGCGGCGACGCACCCAGTATGATCTTGATAAGGCACTTGACCGTGAGCACATCTTGCTAGGCCTCAAGAAAGCGCTTGACCATATCGACAAGATCATCAAATTGATTCGCGCTGCCAAAGACGTGCCCACCGCTCACGCCGAGCTGATGAAACAATTCAAATTCTCATCGGTGCAAGCACAAGCAATTCTTGATATGCGTTTGCAAAAATTGGCTGGCCTGGAGCGTAAAAAGATCGAAGATGAACTGAGAGCTATTCAAAAACTGATCAAAGAGCTAGAAACTATCCTTAAGAGTAAGCAAAAGATGCTTGGCCTGATCAAATCCGAATTATTAGAAGTCGCCGAGAAGTACGGTGATGATCGTCGGACTAAGATCGTCAAAGGTGGGGTCAAGCAGTTAAATCCTGAAGATCTAATACCAGAGGAGGAGAGTGTTTTAGTGCTTACTCGAGGTGGCTATGTCAAACGAACTAATCCGAGTGAGTTTCGTACGCAGCGACGAGGTGGAGTAGGTGTGGTTGACCTCAACACCAAGGAGGAGGACGTGGTGACTAATTTATTGACAACATCAACCCACAGCGACCTACTCTTTTTTACCAATGCTGGCAAAGTATACCAATGCAAGATGTTTGAGATACCCGAGGGCCGGCGCGCTACGAAAGGTAAGTCAATTATGAACTTCTTGGCTATGCAGGCTGAAGAAAAAGTCACATCGGTTTTAGCGGTGCGGCGTGACGAATGGGAAGGGGACTGGGGCTTGCTGATGGTCACCCGTAATGGGGTAGTGAAACAATCTGATGCTCAAGCTTTCAAAGAGGTGCGTCGTAGTGGCTTGATTGCTATCACCCTTAAAGCTGACGACTCTCTCATCGCGGCTCGTTTTGTTGGTAAAAAAGACCATGTCTTCCTAACTTCAGAACAAGGGCAGGCTATTCGTTTTGCTGCGTCTGATGTTCGCTTAATGGGTCGAACGGCGGCTGGGGTGGCAGGTATGCGTCTTAGTAAGGATGATGTGGTGGTGGCCGCTGACATTCTCAAGGATGGTATCAAAGATTATGAAATATTGGTGGTGACTGAGCAAGGCTACGGTAAGACTACTGCTGCCAAAGAGTACAAAGTACAAAAGCGTAGTGGTTCAGGTATCAAAACGGTCAAGTTGACCACTAAGACTGGGGTAGTGGTCGGTAGTGTCGCTATTACTGCAGCTGAGCGGGCTGAGGGTGAGTTGGTGATAATGAGCCGCAAAGGCCAGGTCATCAAGCTGGCTTTGGCGGAAGTGCCGCAGCTGGGACGACAAACGCAGGGGGTACGAGTGATGAAAATGCGGACCGATGACGCTATTGCTTCAGTGGTCTTCGTCTAAGTTTCTGCACAGATGGGTGATTACCATCGCGTAGCAGACTTGGTATACTAATGGTAATGCCCGAAGTCGCACCAGGTAGATTTCTTGACCCGGATACTGTGGTCACTCATTTTCATATCAAACCAGGCGAAACAGTGGCCGATTTTGGTGCTGGGGTAGGGTATTTTGTACCCGCGCTAGCAGCCGCTATTGGCTCGGAAGGAAAGCTCTTTGCTTGCGAAATACAGCAGGAATTAGTACAAAAGCTCGGTGATATTGAGCGTGGCCGAGATTGGGCTACGGTGACCCCGGTGTGGTGTGACCTTGAAGCACCGCACGGGAGTAAATTACCTGACAGCTCGGTCGATGTCGGTATTCTTATCAATACACTCTTTATGTTTGAGGATAAAGCGGCAGCTATCCAGGAGATACTGCGCGTGGTTCGGCCAGGTGGCAAGATCTTTGTTGTCGATTGGACCGAGTCGTTCGCAGGATTGGGACCAGCGCCGGAAATGGTGGTAGATGAAGCGGCAGCAGTCGCCCTCTTTGAATCAGCTGGAATAACTCCAACTGGTACGTATCCGACCGGCGACCATCATTATGGTGTGGTTTTTCGTCGCTAGGTATTCTTAAGGTATGCAAGCTCCACGACCATTTCAAATAATCCTCTATTTCGGCTTCGGCTTGTTGATGGCTGCTGCGCTCGTACTCATTGTAAATCCGCCATCCGGCGGAGGGACAACTGTCCAGCGAACGGGACCGGTCACGATCTGGGGTACTATTGATCGTTCGGTAATGGACACTCGTATCAATGAATTTCGTAGTCGAGAGTCTAGATCAGTTTTTGAAAGTGTACGCTATCGCCAGATCAGAGAAGAGGACTTTAATACCGAAGTGGTCAGTGCGATCGCTGAGCGCCGGCAGCCTGATCTGATTATTATCCCGCACCGTTTGTTGATGGAGCACCGCAGCATCATTCAACCAATAGCGTACACTAATCCAGGGTATTCACGGCGAGAATTACGTGATGCGTACCTGGATGGTTTTGAGATCTTTGAACATTCTAATGGTCTGTACGCGATTCCTTTGGCAGTAGATCCGCTCGTAATGTATTGGAATCGCGATATTTTCGCCAACAATGGTTTTTCGCAACCACCGCAGACTTGGGAAGAAGTAGTTAACAATATTGTCCCAACTATTGTTCGCCGTACTGTAGATAGGCGAATTACAATGAGCCCAGTAGCGCTTGGTGTTTATGATAATAATCGCAATGCGTTTGCTTTCTTGTCTACGTTACTACTACAAGGAGGTAGTCAACTCATCACCGAGGATCGTGGGCAGCTCGCTATCCAACTAAATACTGCCCGGCCAGGAGGTCAGCCTAATCCGATGGTAGCGGCGGTCAATTTCTTCACCAGGTTTGCTGACCCGGGCGACACCCTGTACTCCTGGAATCGAACTAAGCAATTGGACCGTCAGGAGTTTCTGGCAGAGGACCTTGCAATCTATTTTGGTTTGGGTAGCGAGTACCCTGAGTTGCGACGACAAAACCCCAATCTAAATTTTGATATAGCGCGAGTGCCGCAGTCAGCCGACGCCACAATCCAGCGGACGTATGGAGATTTTTATGGCATTGCAATCTTACAAGCCGCCCCCAATCGCAACGGTGCCCAGCAGGTGGCGGGAGCACTTGGGACTTTGAGTGTTACTCGGACTCTAGCCCAGAGTCTCAACTTTGCCCCGCCACACCGCGCGAGTATTGGGGCTGGCAGCCAAGCTCCGGCCGAACAAGTAGTGTTCAGTAGTGCTTTGGTAGCGCGAGGCTGGCTTAATCCACGCTGGCAACGAACTGACGACATCTTTCGGCAGCTAATCGCTGATGTGCAGGCTGGTCGGATCAATGCAGCCAACGGCGTGCGAGATACACTGAGTCGTTTACGTCAAGCATTTTAATTTTTTCATATGTGGTACGTATATAATTCAAATAAGCCCTTCAAGACAGCTGTTTTGTTCGTTTTTATCCTCTCGCTTTTCGTCTTTGGCGGTAAGATTGAGTACAGATCAGTAAGTTTTGACCCAGTAGTTGACCATCATCAAGGTATGTACCTTTTTACGTTCACACCGCACACAATTCATGCTCAACGTCCAGAAGCTGGCACCGCTTTTATTCGTAATCCCATCCGCGCTGAGACCATCACTGAACTCCTACTTGCTATCCTGCGTATTTTTATGGTGATAGCGGTACCAATCATTATCTTCTTTATTGTGTATTCTGGCTTTCTTTATGTCACTGCTCGTGGCAATAGCGAGCAAATACAGACTGCGACACGGGCCTTCACCTACGCCATTATCGGAGGGTTGATCATCTTAGGAGCGATGGTCTTGGTCGCAATCATCCAAAACCTGGTCGCTGCTTTCGGGGTCGATACTAATCCCTAGTGTGGTAAGGTATGGATAGAGCTAGACTCGAAAATATTAGTGTAGAACCAGTAAGTGATATGACTTTTGCAGACCTCGTGGGGATTATTATTGATATCATCAACAACGGCGTAATCCCTGTCTTGATTGCCATCATTTTAGCTATTATCGTTTGGAAAGTGGTGGATATGTTCATCTGGCGTTCAGGTGACGAGCAGGTTCGCAGTAGTGCGCGACAGGTGATTATGATTGGAGTCATAGTAATGTTCATCATTATTACCATTTGGGGCATCTTGGCTTTCATTAGGGAGGGAATCTTTGGGTAAATCTTGACCAATAAGTTATACACAGCTTGGTTGTAACAGCTGTACATAGGGCGTTGAGTATAGTACAATTTGAGGACACTTTATTAGTGTAAGTGTTTATATGAAAATGTTACAAAACAGTAGTTTCTTCACTAAGGTCAAGTCCAGACTGCTGGTAATGGCTTTGGTCATGACGCCAGGTGTAGTCTTCGGTCAAGGAGGTTTGGCAGATGGGGATACTGGCAATTTTGGTCAGTTCATCACTGGTCTTACCAACCTCATCAACCAATTCTTGATTCCGTTCCTGATTGCGCTGTGTGTGCTTGGCTTTATCTACGGCGTATTTGTGTACTTCATCACCGGTTCGACCGATGAAGAAAAACGAGCTCAAGGTCGTTCACTAATGCTCTATGCCCTCATCGGCTTTGTTGCCATTGTGGTGCTCTGGGGTATCGTCGAGTGGTTGGCACAAGCCTTCGGTTTTGATGAACGAGATGCTTTTGACGGCGCTCGTGGACCTGCTACCGGTGGTTAATCACTGATAAAACTAAATATCAGACAAAAAAATCCACAGGATGTGGGTTTTTTTGTAGCTGAGGTGGTATGATAGAGAGTATCGCAGTTTATCGGTAACAATCGTTATATATGAGAAATTGGCAATTAATGTTTAATAACCCGTATGCCCACTATTTGGCTAAGGCCTCGATAGTTTACATTTTATTAACACCGTATCTCGCTCAGGCGCAATTGGCGGGAGGTGACGCTGGCGTATTTGGTCAGTTTGTGCAAGGAGTTAGTGTCCTTATCAACAGTTTCTTGATCCCAGCGTTGGTGGCTCTGTGTGTCTTGATGTTTATCTACGGTGTCTACACGTACTTTATTGTTGGGTCAGCTGATGAGCAGAAGCGAGCAGATGGTCGTCAGTTTATGCTTTACGCCTTGTTGGGTTTTGTGGCCATCGTCACGCTCTGGGCTATCGTCCAATTCCTTGCCATTGGTTTTGGCTTTAGTCCGGACCAAGGATCGTTGCCGTTGCCGACGGCTGGAGGTACGAGCGGAGCGGATACTCCACTCCCATCGACCGGTACGACAGGTGGTGGTCCAAGTGTTGGCGACGGTACTCCGTAGAATACCAATTTAATTCTATATGTCTGATATAGAGCGTGCTGCTGCCCAAGAGACTCAAGCTTTCGTCAACATCTTCAACGAGGTCTTTGTGTATCCGCTTCTGATCCTGTTGACGGCGCTTGCTTTGGTGGTCTTTATCTACGGTGCGGCCCAGTATGTCCTCTATGGTGATAACGAGCAAGAACGGGCAACCGGCCAGAAGCACATGCTCTTTGGTATTATTGGACTGTTTATAATGCTAACGGCTTTTGCTATTATGCAAATCTTTGCCGCCACCTTTGGCTTGGAGGACGAACTAAACATCGGGGAGGGGGTGGAGCGACAACGTGCGTTGGAGACAAGACAGCCGCTTTTCAACTTTGACGGTGGTCAAGACGGATAGTGTTAGTCGTGACGCCGCCATATCATGGATTTATTATTGCTGACCCAATGGATTATTATCCTAGTGGTGGCGTTGCTAGCGTTGGTGCGGGGCGCGGATGTCTTTGTCGGTGGCGCCAAGTCACTCGGTATTTATTTTGGCTTTCGGCCGTTTTTGGTCGGGGTTCTGATTATCGGACTTGGCACGTCACTACCCGAGTTGGCTTCCTCTCTGGCGGCGGTTTGGCAAGGGACTACTGAGATCGTGGTGGCCAACGTGGTTGGTTCTAATATCACCAACATTCTACTGATTGGTGGATTGCTGGCTGCCTTTGGCGGTAATTTGATCATCAAGCAGGAACTTATCAAGACCGAACTGCCGCTGTTTGTGATCGCTACCGTACACTTCTTGGCAGCGGTCCACAATGGTGTGATTGAGCGCCCAGAAGCTGTCTTGCTGCTCGGTACACTCGGGGCCTATTTTTGGTATCTCATTAAGAGTAACCAAGAAGAGGAATCAGTGCATCATCGGACAAAGGTAGTGCCTGAGTTTACGCGCAACCAATCGTGGTTTTGGGTCGTTGTTGGAGGTTTGGCAGTTATCGTTGGGGCGCATTACACTATCGCTATGCTACTCAATATCGCTGAGGCGTTTGCTATTTCGATTGGTGTTTTGACTATCGTCATTATCGCGCTTGGTACCTCTTTGCCTGAGCTGTCAGTTTCGTGGCAAGCGCTTAAGCGTGGTGAAGCTGATATGGTCATCGGCAACATTTTTGGCTCCAACGCGTTCAATCTACTGCTAGTAGCCAGTGTGCCAGCTCTGTTGATACCAATCACGGCTGACGCCGTGGTGATGGATTTTGGTTTGGTCATTTTGATTGCGGCCTCAGTCATCTTCTTCGTTAACGGCCTAGCCAAGCATATCATGCAGTGGGAGGGCGTGATGATGCTCCTCTTCTACGGTTTTTTGTGTTCAATTTACTTGATTTTGTATAGAATACGACCACATAGAGTATGTGGCCTGGTGAGATAGAACCCAATCTATTATTGATCGATAAACCAGTTGGTATAACGTCATTTGACGTCATCAGGGAACTGCGACGGCGCACTGGTATTCGAAAGTTTGGCCACGCTGGCACCCTCGATCCGGCAGCGAGCGGACTGTTGCTGTTGGGCGTAGAGGCTGGCACCAAGCGATTGAGCCAACTGCTTAAGCTCGATAAGGTCTACGAAGCGACTATATTGCTCGGACAGTCGCGTACTACTGGTGACCAGGACGGAGAAGTGGTAGAACAGGCAGAGGAAGTAAATGTCACCGAAGACAGTCTGCGTGCAGCTTTGCTTGATTTGCAGGGCACTCATCAGCTGCCAGTCTCTATCTATTCAGCCTTGAAGCGCGATGGGGTGCCGCTGTACCGTTTGACCAGGCAGGCGATAGCCGGCGGTACCCCTTTGCCCGAGCCACCAGTGCGAGTGATGACGGTGCATCAGGTCACCTACCAGGGTTGTGAACTATATATTGAAACTGGCAACCAGTTACTGCTTGTCCGGGCGACCTTTGCTGTTGCGAGTGGCGTGTATATTCGCTCACTGGCTGAAGCATTTGGTCGCCGTCTGGGTTATCCGGCTTGTCTGTATGCCTTACGACGGACGCAGGTTGGAACGTATCACATCGCTGACGCGGCTCGGTTGGAGGACTTCCGGTCGGTGACGTAAATGAGCTGAGCCCGGCGCTAGCGCCGGGCTCGATAGTGGTTGCCTGTATGATGGCTTAGACGTCATATGACGTCCGTGTGTGGTAGCGGGGGAGGATGTAGTCCACCCCATACAACCACGCTGCCACGCGCACACCTACCTCGGTCCGGTCACTGCGCGGAATGGTGATCCACACACCGTCCGGCTTATAGGCGAGTCGTATTCTTACTTCGTAGACGAGCTCAAGGAACTCGACGAAGTGGACGAAGGTGGGTGGTGCAATCTCGTGTTGTTGCACCAGCACCCGCACCCAGGCGTTGACGCCGCGCTTGACCTGCCGGTAGCGGCGGGCGGCTGGCTTTCTTGTTAGTTGGCTCATTTCCTGGTCCTCTTGTAAAGGTTCCCCCCAGGTACAGAGCGATAATATTAAAACACAAATACACAGATTTGTACATAGCAAAAGGTAATGTGTACACACATTTGGCACTTTTCATTATCATTATGAAATGTGTGTATCTATGGCTAAAACTATACAAGAAGAACGCTGGCGGTGGCTGAAACCGATTATCAATAAGGAAATT
>SKHJ01000042.1 GCA_007116965.1 Candidatus Kaiserbacteria bacterium | reverse complement strand
TTATGAACTTAGCAGCTTCTCACATAGACCCTCATTAGGATTTGCAGGCATCAGTCGATTGCATTACTATACACACCAATACAGAGCCGGAGACAACGCGTACTTGGCACCCCTTACCAACGTAAGAATAAAAGTGTATGCATACCATACCGGAGCGTTTTTATCGGGTAAGTGTCAAGGCGTTGATACTTAATGAAGTGCGTGATGCGTTTCTCATTTGTAAAAAAGATAATGGTAAGTGGGAGCTGCCGGGTGGCGGCCTTGAGTGGGACGCGGACATTAAGTCAGAGTTGGCGCGAGAAATCCGAGAAGAAATGGGTCTGACTACAACGTGGATCGCGGATCAGCCGTCGTATTTTTTCACTTTTACCTTCGACCACGATAAATTACGTGGTGTTAACGTGGTATACGAGACGACGGTAGAAAATCTTGACTTTACACCTTCAGCAGAGTGCGTAGAGATAGCGTTTGTCAATCGTGATACCGTACGAGACAATATGCGGCTGTTCTCAGTCGTACGGGAATTATTAGCAGTATTTGATCCAAATTAGCTTGATTGCAGGTCATGGTAGTTGCCAAAAAGCGGCAAGACTGTAGTCTTGCCGCTTTTTGGCCTAATTTTGCGTGTTTTACACCTTTAAAACCATTATCAAACTATACGCATGATTTTGGTTAGCTGGTGGCGCGGGTGAAGTAGCTTTGTTCAGAAAAGATATCGTCACCGATCTTGGCTTGGTGACGCTCGGCAAAGTTGCCGCGTTGGGTCATAAGCTCGAGGAGGCGAGTTTCGCCCAGGCCAGAACTACCACGGATAATGCCATCAGTGGTGTCGGGTAGGTTGCGGAGTTGTTTAATAAAGGTAAAGGTGCCAAAGCGGGTAATGATTGCTGTACTGGTATCTACATCTTCTGGAGTGAGAGTGGTCTTGCAGTTGCCAAAGCTGTCAATGTGCCAAATTGTTGGCGGGAGGTCTGGTACGTTGCAGAGGACATATGGCTCGCTTGGTAATGTGTTGCCCTGAAGCATAAAGACACCGGCGCGAGGTATAAAGTCAAAACTACGAAATTGCGTAAGGGGGATATACGCAGCAGTTGCTTCATTAATAAAGCCGGCAGCACACATTACCTCGGCCGCACTATGAGTATCAAGAAGATGGACCTCGGTGAGATCAGTAAAGTGTTTGAGACCAGATAGCGCGTAGCCATCAACCGAGCTGATGATCAAGGTCTCGCCGTACCTGCAGTAGGCAAACGGCGTACCATTCTCCCACTTGGTGGTGTGACCACCGCGCGGGGCAACGTTGACCAAGATCAGGCCGGGTCGCCCTTCGGTAGCATCGAGGATATCGATCAATTGCAGCCCGGCCTCGAGATCAGAATCGACGCCAATAAAAGAAATCGGTGCAGCCAGATGTGATGCCACCCGACTTTCCTGGCGACTGCGCGCGTTATCGTCTTTGCAGTCATTGATGATAGTAACAAACATATTTTAGGGGGATGAAAATGTATAGTAGCACAGCCGTCTTCGGCTTTCGAGCAACGAACAAGCGCCCGGGCAGGCGCTTGTTCAGTGTGGTGGGAAATACGCAGAAATTTGTATTTCCGCAGTTGCGATTACCTCCGCAACGGCATTATTATACCACGGCTCTACTACAAATGAAAAGTGGCTGCCAAAGAGACAGCCACTTTTCTAGAAAATAAACGTTTTATTTTACCGCATCCTTCAGACCTTTAGCAGCGCGGAACTTAGGTACGCGCATAGCGGGGACTGGTACTGACTCACCAGTGCGAGGGTTACGAGCAGTGCGGGCTTCGCGCATCTTGGCCTCGAAGATACCAAACTGAGCTACTGAAACTTGTACGCCATCTTTCATAGCGGCGGTGATGCTGTCAAAGACGGTATCGACAGCTCGTTCTGCCTCAGCTTTGGTGCCGCCAAGTACGTCGTGCACTTTGTTGATGATGTCTGCTTTGTTCATATTCAGAAGTTATGTTTTGACTAATGATAAATGTATCAGACGGATTGTCGATACGGTGCCGAAAAATATGGCTGTAAACATTATATAGGAGGTTAGTATCAGCGCAATGACTTTACATAGCAAAAAAGCATTGTATAGAAATTTACTCCTGAGAGACGATATTGTTTTTTTCTCGGGACTGCCGTACAGTGAGTGCGTATGAATATTGGCGTTATGGGTGCGCGCGGCAGCTTCTCCGAGCAGGCTGGAGAGCAATACCGAGTGCAGCAAGGTTTGACCGAGGCAAGTATCGAGCCTTTGGTCACAGCCGAGGCAGTATTGTCGGCGATAGAGGCTGGTACGATAGAGGTTGGTATTATGCCGATCGAGAATAGTAACGGCGGCATTGTCATCGAAGCAGTGCACGCGATGGCAGCGCATCGTTTTGTCGTCCAAAGTATGTTTGAGTTTGATGTGCACCATATGCTACTGGTGCGACCAGGGGTAACTGCTTCCCAGATCAAAACGGTAGCGTCGCACGACCAGGCCCTGAAACAATGTCGAATGTATTTGCGTCGCAAGTGGTCAGACGCTGAGATTGAGCCGTATGCTGATACCGCTAAAGCCGCTGAAGACCTTGGTTCGGGGTCGTTGCCAGAAACCACCGCCGTGATTGCACCGCGTAAATGTGCCGAATTGTACGGTCTAGAGATTCTGGAGGAGTCGATTCAAGATCTGAAGTTCAATTACACCACCTTTTTGGTGGCAGTCAGGCGTTCAGCTGAAACATAAGTATCGGGTAGCCGCCAAGAGACGGCTACCCGAAGCCTCAGTGTGATGGATCGTAGGGAAACCACCACACGTATGGAGACGCAGCTCCCCAGAACAGATTGGTCAGCCTCACATGGCAACCAAACCAGTCTTGCCAAAACTTCTGATAGTCTGGCTGATAAAGTGGCATAACTCGACCCTCCTCTCTATTTTCACTGTAGCACAAGAATTTAGTCCAAAAACAGGTGGGTGTGTTTACCGCGCATAACTCACCACCCGGGTCTCGCGGATAACGTGAACCTTGATCTCACCCGGGTAACGGAGCTGTTGTTCGATATTGGTGGCGATGGTACGCGCCAAGGTACTGGCTTCAAAGTCGTTCAAGGCGTCGGGATTGACCAAGACCCTGATTTCCCGACCAGCGGCAATAGCAAAGGCCTTATCGACACCTGCTAAGCCAAGGGCGATCGCTTCGAGCTCGGTCAGGCGCTTGATGTAGTTCTCCAGCGAGTCACGGCGTGCGCCTGGACGCGCGCCAGAGAGGGCATCTGCCACCTGGACCAAGATGGACTCAGGGGTTTCGTACGGATATTCCTCATGGTGGGCGCGCATTGCCAGAATGACTGGCTCGGCCACGTTATACTTTTGCAAAATTCTGATACCAATATCGACGTGCGAGCCAGACACTTCGTGACTGACGGTTTTGCCGATGTCGTGCAAGAGGCCGCCGGCTCGGGCCACCGCTACGTCAGCACCTGTCTCGGCAGCCAGCATAGCGGCTAGGTTGGCCACTTCGACTGAGTGTTGCAAGACATTTTGGCCATAACTGGTACGGAAGTAGAGTCGACCGAGAATGGTGATAAGATCTGGGTCAAGGTTGGGTACGTTGGCGTCGTAGGTGGCTTGCTCACCCATCTTGCGTATCGTAGTACCCACCTCTTGCCGCGCTTCTTCGACCGCGCTTTCGATTTTGGCAGGTTGGATACGGCCGTCTTTGACTAGATTTTCTAGTGCTACGCGAGCGATCTCGCGGCGGATGGGGTCGAAGGAAGAGAGAGTGATATAGCCGGGCATATCGTCGATCAAGACGTCGACGCCGGTCGCTCGTTCAAAAGCTCGTACGTTGCGACCTTCCCGACCAATGACCTTACCTTTTATCTCATCACTCGGGATCTCGACGTGAGCAGTCATTAAATTACTCGGTAGATTGTTCCCCAGGCGATGGATGGCACTCAAGAGGATATTTTGGGCGCGATCTTGATACGCCGTTTCACCAGCTCGTTCAAGCTTCTGCAGACGTTGTTGCACATCTTCTACCCGTTCTTGCTCGAGTTGTGCCACCAGGCGGGCGTAGGCTTCTTCTCGAGACAGACCAGCAACAGTCTCGAGAGTGGTCGTGATACCAGCTTCGCGGTCACGGAGTTGGTCACGGATGGTCTTCACCTCGTCGACCTTGCTTTGCAGTGATTCTTTTTGCGAGTCAACGTCGATCTGGCGTTCATCAAGAAATTCCTCACGCTTATCGAGGCGAGCTTCTTTTTGGTTAAGTTTTTCTTCAATCGCTTTGCGTTCTTCGCGGGCTGCCTGTTCTATCTGTTCGGCTTTGTGTTCAGCTTTTTCGACGATATGAATCGCTTTTTCTTCGGCGGCAACGATCTTCTTCTTGGTCTCGATCTCGATCGATGCGTGACGGGATACGGCGAGTAAATATCGCAGATAATAACCTATCCCAACTCCGATGACAGTCGCTCCGAGCGCAACAGCTAGCAGGATCGGGTCGAGCATAGGGTTCCACTAGGTTGCTAAATGTCGTTTCAGTCGTGTCTGGGTACGTTCACGATACCAGAATTTACCGCAAAGTAAACTTCCTGGGCCAAGGCAAGATGACCAACACTTCAGATTTTTGGCGCAAAGTAGGCTACAGTATCTTGTCTACAATCCCGTACTTCTTGGCTTCTTCGGCGGACATAAAGAAGTCGCGTTCGACGTCTTGCTCGATCTTGCTGAGTTTTTGGCCGGTCGCTTTAGCCAGCATCTTGTTGAGGCGCTCGCGGGTCTTGAGAATGTGGCGGGCCGTGATATCAATATCTGTCGCTTGGCCATAGGCACCACCCATCGGCTGGTGAATCATTACTTCAGCGTTGGGGAGTATATACCGCTTACCCTTAGCTCCTTGTGAGAGCATCAAAGCACCCATCGAGGCGTTGATACCGACACAAACGGTAGAAACATCGGCGGCAATGTGGTGCATAGTATCAATAATTGCTAGTCCGGCAGTCACGCTACCGCCTGGTGAGTTGATGTAGAGTGAGATGTCCTTTTTTGGGTCTTCACTCTGTAGGAAGAGAAGTTGGGCAACAATCAAATTGGCCATCTGGTCTTCGATCGGTCCGGTCACGAAAATGATTCGCTCTTTCAGCAGTCGTGAAAAAATATCAAAAGCACGCTCGCCACCATGCACCTTCTCGATGACCATGGGGATCAGATAGTTTTGCTCAGAAGTACTTGTTTTTACGTTTGAATGTTCGGGCATACCGCTGCATCGTAGCAGAAATAGTATAAAAAAGAAATATGCTCCGACGGGGTAGCATATTTCTTTCGGAGTTATTGCTTAGTGGTGTCAGGAGTGACATCAGTCTCGGCGCTACCTTCGAGGCGTCGCATGACGGCGTCGTTGCGGAGGATGGTGCGAACGTAGGTGCGGATACGAGCTTCGTCGGCGTCTTTGTATTGTTCTTTGAGTGCTGCCACCTGTTTATCCAATAGTTCACTGTCTGGTTCGATTGCTTCTTTGGTGGCAATGGCATCAAGAATCAGTTGGGTCTTGGCACGCCTTTCAGCTGCGGGGCGCCACTCAGCTTTCAACTCATCCTCGGTCTTTTTGATGTGGCTTAGATATTCTTCAAGCGTGAGTTGGGCACGCTGGAGATCATCTTTCATTTGTGCCAAAAACTGCTCCAACTCGGCATTAACCAAAATCTCAGGCAGGGTAATTGGAGTGGCAGCTAGCAAAGCATCAGTGATAGTGGCACGGCGTTTGTTGGCCACCTCCTGCTCCTTCTGGGCTGTTAATTCGACTCGTAATTTGTCCTTAAATGCTTGCACCGACGCAAAAGGACCAAGGGTAGCGGCTACTTCATCGGTTAGTTCTGGCAGTTCGTTATCAGTTGGCTCAGCTGCTGATTCATCGGCGTCGACAGATTCTGGAGTCGGGAGGTCACCAGCTTCTCGACTGGCCTTGGCGGCCGCTTTTTGTTGGAGTCGTTCGTACGCTACCTTGCGACGAAGAATGTCTTTGGTAGCAGTTTCCATTTCTTCGTCGGTAACGGTTATGGCCTCACGCTTTTCTTGGTGGGGTGCGGCGATGGCTTGGTAGTCAGGTAGAGTAACTGCCGGCACAATCGCTACGGTGGCAGAGAAGCCAAGTGGGTTGCCTGGCGCCAGCTTGGTCACGGCAATTTCAGGATATCCGATGGCGTCGATCTCGTGAGCGGCCAGCATTTCCGGGTATGCTTTAGCCAAGGCGCGTTCAGCCATTTCTGACAAAATCGCCATTTCACCCAAGCGTTCGACCAGGACAGCCTCGGGAATGTTTCCTTTACGAAAGCCGTCAATCTCAATATTCTGACCAAGCTTCTTCAGCGCAGCGGCTCGTTCTTTCTCGAGTTCAGCAAACGGTACCTCACCACTAATGGTAACGGTAGCGTTGTCGTTCTCGGTGACGGTAGAATTTTTAATATGATCCATAATCTCTTGCGTTAGTGAGCGAGCATTCTGCCCACGCTTTACAATACCCGGCTAGTGTACGTATCTTCGCTAAAATTGCAAATGCTCGTTAAAAAGCTTGTTCAAGTTCACGCGCGATAGCTTCGAGGTCAGCTTCGACCAGGTCTAGATCGATAGTAGCAAGATCTGCGGCTATGACCGACAGTTCGTCCGAGGTATTCAAATTTCTTGGGAGATTGGTTTCTGAACCCACCACAACGCTAGCGGTGTTGAGTTGGGCAGTTTGCGTTGGTGAAGATGTTAACTGGTAAAACCACAACATCAATCCAACCAAAAGCATCGACAAGATACCGAGCAGGAGCCACCAGATCACGCGGAGTAAAGACGGCGGTATAGTTTGGGTGGTGTCTAGGGGCTGATTTGGTTCGGGTAGCGTGTTCATAAGATGGGTTATTCACGAAGCGGTGACGCTTCCGAGGACACACGTCGCTGGGCGTCCTGTAAAGCGCGAATACTAATGTACAAGGCACGTTGTGCGTCACGCAGGTTCTGTTCAGTTATTTCGTAGACGGTGCGCAGTTGACGCCAGCTGTGTCCTGGGTCGTGGCTGCTAATAAAGTGCTGCAAGTCAGTATCAATCTCTGCCAGGATATCACTGGTAGCAGCGAGAGCCGTCTTGGCTACTGTTAGAGCAAATAGTGCATCAGCAGTTTCGTAGCCCGCTGATGCTTCTAAGGCGATACGCTGGTCTAGACGCGCAGCGATCTGCTCTAAGTGGGCATGAGTATTTACCAAACGATCATGCAAGTTAGAACCGATGGTTTGAAATCGTACTTGTGTCCGTTCTGTCAAAATGGGCTGATCGGTTGTTCTACGAACTAAGACCTCCCGACTTTCTTCGATTGCTTCGCCGCGATGGTACTGAACTGTGGCGTGTATAGCTTGCAGTCTTACTTGCTCACTTGCGGTCAGAGCACGAGCGGTTGCGGGGATAAGAAGGTTGCTAACCAGCAGACCGGCCAATAAGACAACAATGCATGTAGGCAAGAAGCGAACGGCCATCATTTGTCCGCAGTATAGCATAGGCTGCTGCCAGCTTGAGTGCTGTGCGCCCACAGCTATGCTAGATTGCTGGCATAGGCCTCGCAGCTACGGGTAAAGGCTGCTTGGGCGGCAGTCGCACCAGCCCACGCTCCTACACTGACAGTCTTACCTTGTACTTGCTTGTAGGTACTAAAGAAATGCTCAGTCTCTTTAATGAAGTGTGGGTTGAGATCTGCCAAGTCAGTAATAGTAGCAAAACGAGGGTCCTTGGTTGGTACCGCGATGATCTTGTCGTCCCGGTCACCATCGTCGGTCATCTCCATCACCGCTACTGGTCGAGCGGTAACAAGAATACCTGGAGCGAGTGCGTACGTGGTCAAGACAATCACATCGAGGGCGTCACCGTCATCAAATAGTGTCTGGGGGACAAAACCGTAGTCAAACGGATAATCTTGAGCGGTATGCATCACTCTATCCAAGGCAATAATGCCAGTATCTTTGTCTATTTCGTATTTATTTTTAGAGAATTTAGGAATTTCGATGATAACGTTCATGGCTTCAGCTGAGCCGGCAGAGATATCGTGTAACAAATTCATAGTCTGTAGTTTTTGAATACTAGTAACGTGCCAGTAGTATAGCGACAAACGAGCGTTTCGTCGACAAAGGACGGTGGTCCCTCGGACCACCGTCCTTTGTCTAAGGTGTCGCGCCACTACTTCTTTTCCTCTTCGATTTCGTCAGTAGCTTCGGTTACACTGTCTTCCTCGCTGGCAGCGATATCAGCTTCAACTTGATCGGGGGTAGGTGAAGGAGTTTCTTCGTTCAACGTGCTTTCGGTCATGTCACGACCGATACTGTCTTTATCTTCCGTTGGCTCTGCGGGTGCTGTGGTCGAAGTCTCTGTGCCCTCAAGCACCTCGGTCTCGGTCCCTACTTCGGTATCTTCTGGAGCGGTGATCTCAACTGCTCCGGTGGCATCAGCTTCGGCCAGCGAGTCACCTTGCGTGGAAACAATGTCGATTTTCCAGCCGGTCAATTTTGCGGCTAAGCGGACGTTCTGACCGCCGCGACCGATAGCGAGAGACTGTTGATCGGCCATGACTTCAGCAATAGCATGACCACGTTCGTTAGCTTCAGGGTCTGGTTCGGCCTCAATTTTAATATCAAGAACTTGGGCGGGCGAAAGGGCATCTTCGATGAAATCGATGGGGTCAGGTGACCACTCGATGATATCGATTTTCTCACCCCCGAGCTCACTCATTACCGTGGAGACGCGGACACCACGTTGCCCCACCAACGAGCCGACCGGGTCGATGTGTTGGTCGTGTGCGTACACGGCAATCTTAGAGCGAGCACCAGCTTCACGAGCAATCGCTTTCACTTCAACTGTGCCAGCCTGCAGCTCAGGTGCCTCAACGGCGAAGAGGGCGGTCAAGAAGTCTGGGTGAGAACGGGAAAGTCGAAGAAAGATACCTCGCGGCGTTTCTTCGACTCGCACTAGTAGGGCGCGTACACGCTCGCCGGGACGAAAGCGTTCACCGGGAATCTGTTCATCGGGCGGCATAATAGCTACGGCTGCACGTCCCAACTCAACGTAGAGGTTGCTGCGCTCAAAGCGCTGTACGGTCCCGACTACAATCTCGCCTTCTTTTTGGCCATATTCCGCTAGCGCAGATTCTTTTTCTGCTTCACGTATCTTTTGCACAATCACCTGCTTAGCGGTTTGGGCGGCAATGCGACCAAAATCTTCTTTATTCTCCAACGGAAAGACTAATTCTTCACCGAGAGCTACATCTTTTTTGATCATGCGGGCGGTGTTGACCATGATGTGTTTTTCTTCGTCAAAGCGCACTTTCTTGGCCTCGCCTTCAATATCCTCAATAGGATTGGTGTCGACTTCCTCCTCACTATCCTCTTCATCGTCGGGTCGGAGCATAGATTCATCAACCACGATCTTAACTTGGTAGAACGAGGTGGTACCGGTGTCGGGGTCAAAGTCAGCGGTAATGATCTGGCCACGCTTGCCGAATTCTTTTTTATACGCCGTTGCTAACGACTGTTTAATAGCATCGATCATCCGAGATCGGGGAATCCCTCGCTCTTCTTCCAGCTCTGCCAACACCGCATTCAATACTTTAAGGTCGAACATAATACACTAGGTAATGATTACTAAATTTGACTACTGTCGAGGTAGCACCGTCTTCTGATAAAAAGAAGACCCGACCCGCGGGTCGAGCACAAACAGTATTGCCACCTAGTCTACGGTAACCCACAAAAAAGTCAAATCACGTTCATAACCTAAATAGTCTTCCCAACCTGGGTGGTATACTTAAACTAATGAGTGGCCTGGGAGCTAACCATTCTTTTGTGTGCATATATCGAGTGATCAACTAAAGAAATTTGTTCTTGACGCGGGCTTTATCAATAAGGCTGATCTGCAGTCTGTGGAAGAATTGGCTCACCAAGAAAAGCAGAGCCTGTCAGCGGCCTTGATAGCACATGGTCATATGACCGAAGATGATATGCGGCGCGTCGAGTCGTATGTCATGGGTGTACCATTTATCAGCCTCAAGAATGTCAAGATAGACTTTGAAGTGTTGTCGTTAGTACCAGAACCAGTAGCGCGTAACCACAACATCATCGCCTATAAAAAGAACAGCGATAGTTTAGAGGTGGCCATGCTCGAGGTGGCTGATTTACCAGCTATTGATTTTATTAAGAAGAAAGTTGGTTTGAAAATCCTGCCGCGCTTGACTGATTCCGAGTCAATGCGTACGGCTTTGCAACAATATCAAAAGACTCTCAAAGACGAGTTTGGTGACCTGATTGCCGCTGATGCTTCAGCCTTACAAGTGATCAGAGAGGAGAGCCAAGAAGGGGAGTTGTCTGAGTCTGATCTTAAGAAGATGGCAGAAGACCTACCGGTAGTGCGCATCGTCGATACTTTATTGCGGCACGCGATCATTCAAGGCGCTTCGGACATTCATATCGAACCAATGGAAGAAGAAGTGATCGTTCGTTATCGTATCGACGGCATTCTCAACGACGCAATGAAGTTACCAAAGCACGCGGCCCCGACCATTACTGCTCGTATCAAGGTGCTTGCTAGTCTCAAGCTCGACGAGAAACGCTTACCACAAGATGGTCGTTTCAAGATGGAGCTGGATGGGGAGCGGGTAGCGTTCCGGGTATCAGTTTTGCCGGTATTTTTTGGGGAAAAGATTGTGATGCGTCTCTTGCGAGAGAATCGCTCTGGTTTCTCTCTGGAAGGTATCGGTTTTCATGGTGATGGTCTCGAGCGTATCCATCGTGGCATTCGTTCTACTACCGGCATCATTTTGGTGACCGGTCCGACTGGCTCTGGTAAGTCGACCACCCTCTACACCATTCTTGACCAACTTAATACTCCCGAGGTCAATATCTCGACCATCGAAGATCCGATCGAGTACCAAATGCCAAGGGTCAATCAAACACAGGTCAAACCCGGTATCGGCTTTACTTTTGCCAGCGGCTTGCGGGCGCTGATGCGGCAAGACCCAGACATTATTATGGTAGGTGAGATTCGTGACGCGGAGACGGCCAGTTTAGCTATCAACGCAGCCTTGACCGGACACCTGGTCTTGGCAACCGTCCATACTAATTCAGCTGCTGGTACGATTTCGCGTTTGATCGATATGGGGGCGGAGTCATTTCTTCTGACATCAACATTACGAGTAGCAATTGGGCAACGTCTGGTGCGGGTCTTGGCTGAAGATAAAGAGGCGTACACCTTGACCGCCGCAGAGCGGGACGAGTTGGCTGAATATGGAGACCTCGATCGTATCCTAGAGGCATTGCGTACCGAAGGTATTGTGGAGGCCAGCGCTGGTTGGAACGACATTAGTTTTTATAAACCCAAGGAGAACGGTGTCAGTGTTGATGGTTACCAAGGTCGTAGCGGTATTCATGAAGTTTTCATGATGTCATCGAGTATCAAAGAAATGGTCATGGAACATAAGACTACCGACGAGCTTCACAGCCAAGCTCGAGCAGAAGGAATGCTGACCATGCTGGAGGACGGCATCTTCAAAGCCGCCAAGGGACTGACGAGCATCGAAGAAGTACTGCGCGTTATTCGTGAGTAATCAGTATCATTATGCCCACCTTTACGTATACCGGAGTTGATAAAGACGGTCACGCCGTTAAAGAGACAGTGTCGGCTGATGACCGTTACGCCGTGTACGCTCAAGCCCGTGACCGAGGACACGAAGTTGATCAGGTCAAAGAGCATAGCCCCTTCTCACTCGGTAGTTATCTTGATATCAAAAAGATAAACTACTACCTCAACCGCGTTTCACAAGACGAGTTGGTGATGATGTCGCGCAACCTTAGCTCTATGCTTACCGCCGGCCTAACCGCCACTCGAGCGCTCAGTGTGATCGAGCGACAAAGCTCCAATCCACGCTTGCAAGGGGTGGTGCAAAGAGTGTCGGAGCGAATCAAACAAGGCGACGCCTTTCACGACGCCCTGAAAGAGTTTCCCGAGACCTTTGATAACTTGTTCATTGCCATGGTCCGGGCTGGTGAGGAGAGTGGTAAATTGGCTGATGCACTGCTGACGCTCAGTCAACAACTTGAACGATCTTCCAACCTCAAGAAAAAGATCAAAGGTGCAATGATCTACCCCGCTATTGTCATTACCGTGATGATTGGTATCGGTTTTTTGATGATGATCTATGTGATGCCAACCATCGTCAATATCTTTGAAGGCAGTGATATGGATCTACCGGGAACCACCCAAGTGTTGATTGCGACCAGTGAGTTCGTCAACAATTATACACTTCTAACGATTGCCATTATGCTCGGTGTGGTTGGTAGCGTAGTGTATTTTTTGCGGACCAGGATCGGCCGACGTTTTAGCTCCTGGACTGTGGTTAGACTGCCGGTGATTGGTACGATGGCCAAAGAGACCAACGCCGCCCGCACCGCCCGTACACTGGCCTCGTTATTAAATTCAGGCGTTGACGTTATCCGCTCATTGGAAATCACGCAAGAAGTTGTCCAAAATGTCTATTACAAGGAAATTCTCAAAACTGCCCGGGACAAGGTTGAGGTCGGCTCACCACTTTCGGACGTCTTCGTCGAACGGTCTGACCTCTACCCGATATTGGTGGGTGAAATGATCTTAGTGGGTGAAGAAACGGGTCAGATATCAAATATGTTGCACGAGCTCGCGGTTTTCTATGAGAACGAGGTCGAACGCAAAACCAAAGACCTCTCGACTATCATCGAGCCACTCTTGATGGTGGTTATTGGTGCTGGTGTCGGCTTCTTCGCCTTAGCGCTCATTGGTCCGATCTACTCGATCTCGGGCGACGTGTTGTAATCTCTATCTACGTATGCGATATCGGCATTTATCATCATCTTATAGCGCTGGTTTGACTATCGTTGAGGTAATCATGGCAGTCGCCTTTATGGCGGTGGTGTTTGTCGGCTTGCTTGCCGGTTTTCGTCTCGCTCTGGATACGACCAATCAAGTGCAGGCCAAGACGACAGCGGTTTCCTTAGCCAACGCACGTTTGGAGCTATTGCGCTCGATGACCTACGATGATATCGGGACGGTCGGGGGAATTCCCCAAGGTTCAATTCCACAAGTAGAGACCGTAACGATCAATGGTCGTGATTTTACCATCAGGACCTTGATCTATTGGGTTGATGACCCAGCCGATGGATTAGGAGCCGACGATGTTAATCAGATAACAACAGATTACAAAGAAGCCAAGGTCGAAGTTTCATGGGAGACTCGCCGAGGGTCCGACCAGATATTCTTACTGACTCGGATGACTCCGCGAGGAATGGAGAGTACTGTTGGTGGAGGCACCTTAACCGTCAATGTTTTTAACGCCAATCTACAGCCGGTTGAAGGAGCCGATGTGCGGATTCTCAATACCACCACGACTTCAACCATTGATACCATACGGTCTACGAACGTGGATGGGGCAGCTGTCTTCGGTGGCGCACCAGCAGCTCCTCAATACCAACTGTTTGTCACCCGACCGGGGTATTCCTCGGCGCAGACCCATCAAGCCACTACCACTAATCCCAATCCAACCACCCAGCCAGTAACAGTAGTGGCAGGTGAGAATACCACGCTCTTGTTTCAGATTGACCGGGTGAGTCAACTAGTACTCCGTACCTTAGCTCCGGGAGTTACCAATACTATTACTGATGATTTTTCTTCCCTGAACTTGGTCGCTGCTACCACGTCACTTACTTGGACCGGGAGTGTCTGGGAATTAGCCGGTGGTCCAAGTAGCTACGAAAGTAACGGTTCTTTGCTGACAACTCCTTTTGCTCCCTCACCGTTAGCTCGCTGGGAAACCTTGCAGGTCGACGCTGTGACAGGTCCTGACACCTCACTGCGTGTACAAGTATTGGGTGGTCTAGGGACGAGTAGCTTAGCGGTCATACCGAATAGCGATTTGGCTGGTAACGAAACCGGGTTTACGACCAGCCCGATCAATTTATTGCCACTTGATGTCAGTGAGTATCCGGTCATTGCGCTGCAGTTCTTACTGACGAGTGCAACCAGTAGTGCCTCTCCTCTACTTCAGTCGTGGCAACTCTCGTATACTGAAACCGAGACGACAGTTCCAAATGTAGACCTTGAGCTGCGTGGTTCCAAGGTCATAGGTCAGGATGGTGCGGGGGTCAATATCCCTAAATTGCAAGAAGTGGTTACCACTGATACTACCGGTGCGGTAACCGTTACCGATCTGGAGTGGGATCAATATCGTATCACTGCGCAGGGTACCTGGGTAGTGAGTAGTGCCTGCCCGTTTGTACCAATCGACATTTCTCCCAACTCCACAACCAATATAGATCTTACCGTCGTCCCGGCACCGGCTCGTTCGTTGCGGGTTGGGGTGCGAGGTAGTGGTGGGGCGCCTCTCTCTGGCGCAGAGGTGACTCTCTCAAGTAGTGATGCTGGTTTGTCGGTCAGTCAGACCACCAACAGCTGTGGTCAGGTGTGGTTCGGGTCAGGCCTCAGTGAGGCTGACGATTACCAAGTCAATGTTACCGCGCCAGGCTACTCCAGTAGCGAAGTGACCGGACTGAACATCGACAACCATATTGTCGAATCTATTCAACTGAATCCCTAAGTGTATGGTAATGAATACATCTCGCCAAGCAGCATCATCTCTCCGTAACGCCGGGCTCACGCTCGTAGAAGTGTTGGTAGTAGTGGGACTGTCGACTGTCTTGATGGTGACGATCACGTTAGTAGTCATCCAGTACTATCAGTACAACGATTACCTCATCGCGCAGCGTGACGCTGTCGCCAACGCTCGTCAAGGTATGAACATTATGACCCGTGATCTGCGCGAGATGGCGTTTGCTGCCGACGGTTCATATCCGCTGATTGAGCGTTCAGAGTTCAGCATCGCCTTCTTTGCCAACGTTGATAATGATGACATGATCGAGCGGGTAGAGTATGAAGTTGTTGCCAACCAGCTCATTCGTCGTATCTACAAACCGAGCGATAACCCTCCAGCGTATAACCTCGCCACCTCTACCGAGGAACGAGTAGTTGCGTCGTTTGTGCGTAACCAGTTCGAAGATCAACCGCTCTTCACTTATACTGATAGCAGTGGTGCGACGGTCGCTTCGAGCTCGCCATTAACCACTATTCGCTCTGTGACTATTGATATCCGCATCAATCTTGACCCCGGACGGATTGATGAAAGTTTTGCTTTGACATCGCGCGTCACTCCGCGCAACTTACGCCAAGATCTATGAATCGCAATCGTGTGACTATACCCAGAGATATGTTGCAACGAGGGTACCTCATCATTACCTTACTCGTCTTCGGTTCGGTTTTCTTTATTTTACTCAGCGCGTTTTTGACTTCCATCATCGTGCAATTGAATGTGGCGCGAGATAACTACCACGCGGAGAAGGCGCTCCATATTGCTGAGGCCGGACTGGAGTACTATAAATGGTTCTTAGCTCATTTTCCTGGTGAGATTCAACATAACACAGGCGGTCCGGGGCCGTACGTGAGAGAGTTTCGTGACCCCGAAGGTGATGTGGTTGGCGAATACTCACTCGATATTACCGGTACAGAGTTTTGTGGTGAGGTGGGTAGAATTGATATTACGTCTACCGGCCGCGTGCACGCTGGTGGCCCACCGCGTACAGTCTACGGTCGCTACGCTCGTCCTTCCATAGCAGAGTATTCGTTCATTATTAATAGTAACGTGTGGGCTGGCTTTAACCTCGATATTACTGGTCCGTATCACTCAAACGGGTTTATTCGCATGAGCGGCACTAATTTTTCTATAGTCACCAGTCAACAAGACGATTGGGTGTGTAATAACGCGTCCCTCAACTGCTCGGGTGCCGATGATGATGGTACCATCGTGAGTGAGGGCGATACTATCGGTGGTATTTTTGGGGAGGGACCCAATCGCCACCTATGGACCTACCCGACTACTGGTATTAATTTTGGCAACTTGCTACTCAATTTATCTGATATGGAGGCGCGGGCGGCCGACAGTGGCATTCTAATCCCGCCAGATCCCACTGCTGCCGGCTACCGAGTCACATTCAATGGCGACGACACAGTAACGGTAGAGCCGGTGACAGCTACGGTGTCACATAATGAATACTCTTCAGAAGTAGGAGATACGTATACCGCCAATAATATTATTGGCACTGTCGGTGCTGCAACCACATATACGTTACCGAGTGACTGTCCGGTCATCTTCATCCAGGATAAAGTCTGGCTGCGGGGCGAGGTCGACCAACGGGTCACCCTGGCCGCCGCCCACCCAACGGCGACTTCATCGGTACCGTCTATCATAATCCAAGATAATATCACCTATAGTGATGACCAGGCAGGCTTTCTGGCTTTGGCTGAGGGTGATGTCTTGCTCGGGGTCGATGTACCGAATGATCTAACTATCAACGGTATTTTTGTCGCTCAGACCGGTAAGTTTGGCCGTAATCATTATGAGACGCTCCCCAGTGGCTATGGCACGTACCGTTTTCGTGACAACCTGACTGTCAACGGCACCATCGTCTCAAATGGTAGAGTTGGTACTCAATGGGTAAGTGGTGATACGCCGATTTCTGGTTTTCTCAACCGAGTAAGTGCGTACGATCGCAATTTGGTGGATGATCCGCCGCCACTAACACCTCGCACTTCTACTACTTATCGTTTTATTGAGTGGCGAGAGATACGAAACGACTAGTGTATACTATTGGGTAGTATGGCGAGTAAAAAACCTATTCCATTAGTGGTCGGCAACTGGAAGATGAATCCATCCACGTTGGCCGAAGCTAAACGGTTGGTTGTACAGCTGCGGACTTTGGCCCGGAAGTTTACGCCAGATGTTTCTGTGGTAGTAGTGCCACCAAGTATTTATTTGTCTGACTTGACCCGTCTCTCACCCTCAGGACGACTGCAATTTGGAGTGCAGAATGTTTGGCCTGGGTCGACCGGTGCCCAGACTGGTGAGATCTCGGTTTCAATGGCTAGTTCGTGTGGCGCTACGTACGTCATCATTGGTCACTCGGAACGTCGGGCAAGCGGAGAGACAGACGAGCAAATCGCAGCTAAATATCAGTCGGTGGCAGCAAGTAAGCTGACCCCGATTCTCTGCGTTGGGGAGGCAACTCGTGACCCTTCCGGGGACTACTACGCGGTGGTTGAAACCCAACTCACGCGGGCTTTGGCAGGCAGCAAGAAAGCCCAACTAAAACGCACAGTCATCGCCTACGAGCCGGTCTGGGCCATTGGCACCGGACAGACCTCGACGCCCGCGGACGTTGAGGAGATGCGCCTATTTATCGATAAGTGTCTGACCAAACTATTCGACCGCGCGACCGCGCGCGCGGTGCGGGTGCTATACGGTGGCTCGGTTAACCAGAAAAACGCTACCGAACTTTTTATTCACGGGGGAGTGGATGGTTTTCTGGTTGGCGGGGCGAGTTTGCGATCAGCCGAGTTTGCTCGCATCGTCGCCAGCGTCTCAAGCACCTAATATTACACTCCACAGCGTATGAATCTACGAACAATAGCAGAATTGGGTGATCTGAAAGGCAAAGTGGTATTGCTGCGGAGTTCGCTTAATGTTCCGATTCAAGCTGATGGCACGGTTCGTGACCAGTTTCGCCTTGAGCGCGCCGTGCCGACTATGCAATATTTACGAGAAGCAGGTGCGGTGGTGGTCGTTATCGGTCACATCGGCCGAGCGGAAGACGAGACTCTAGAACCTGTTTATCAAGCACTACAAACCCACCTTGACCTCGAGTGGTGTTCAGTCTGGCCAGATGATCCAGACGTATTTCGACAAAAAGCCCCCAGTACGGTGGTGTTGCTCGAAAATCTACGTCAATACAAAGGGGAGACAACCAACGACCCAGCCTTAGCGCAGCAGCTGGCTCGCTACGCAGACTATTACGTCAATGACGCCTTTGCCAACGCACATCGTTCGCACACCTCGATGGTCGGCATACCAGCCGTACTACCAAGTTACGCCGGCACGCAATTAGAGGCAGAAATCGCAGCGCTTGATGCAGCGCGGACACCAAACCACCCGGCCCTGTTTATCTTGGGCGGCGCCAAGTTCGAAACCAAACTTGGCTTGGTTGAAGAATACCTCGCGCGGTACGATACCGTCTTCGTCGGCGGGGCCTTAGCGCATGATGTGATGCGAGCCCGTGGGTTGGAGGTTGGTAGGTCCTTGGTCTCGGATATTTCCTTGGCTGACGCTGCTTTTGTTTATGATGAGCGACTGTTAGTGCCAAACGATGTGGTGGTACGCCGGGCTGATGATTCGACCGCGACAGTGTTAGCAACCGAAGTCGAGGCTACCGATATAATTCTTGATTGCGGTCCAGCAACGATTGCGCTGCTGCGGCCAACCATCGAAGCCGCTACTACGATTCTCTGGAATGGGCCGTTGGGTAATTATGAAGCTGGTTTTCAGGCCGGCACCGAAGCGTTAGCGCGAGCTATCGCTGACAGTCCAGCGCAGTCGTATGTGGGCGGGGGTGATACCGTCGCTGCCATTCAAGCTATCAATCGTAATGACGATTTCACCTTTATCTCAACCGGTGGCGGAGCGATGTTACGTTACTTAGAGGCGGGTACGTTACCGGCCTTGGAGTTACTCTGTTCCCGCTAATTGGGCAGACAATTGTGCCCCTAGGGCTTGGGCGTCCACGCCGGTGTCATCGTAACTTTGCTTGCGTGGCTTTTGGTAGCTCTTATCACCTTCGTAGCGTGGTACCACGTGCATATGGGCGTGGAAGACTTCTTGACCCGCCGCCGCACCGTTATTCATATGAAGATTGATGCCGTCGGCTTTGACAACAACTTGCAACGCTTGGGCCAGTCGCTGGGCAACCTTGACCATATGCGCCAAGGTCTCGGGGTCGCCGTCGAACATGTTTACAAAGGGTTCCTTTGGTACTACTAAGGTGTGCCCGGGATGAACCGGACTGGCGTCGAGAAAAGCTACCACCAGCTCGTCCTCGTAGACAATAGTGGCAGGCACTTCACGATTGATTATCTTAATAAAGATACTATCCATAGATTACTGCGTTACAGTTCGCTTTTAATCCACCTGATGATAGCATAGAGTCCAATGTCGCAGTACACCATTGCAGAGGCAGTACCGGCCGCAACAGCGGCTGCTCTGGCCGAATACCCGGCCTATGTGCAACAACTTCTTTACAACCGCGGCCTGACCGACCCCGCAACCTGCGCTCAATTCTTAGCTCCAGCATACGACGAGCACCTGCACGACCCGTTCTTGCTCCCTGATATGGAGCGGACGGTTGAGCGGGTTTTGAGTGCTATCGCTGCTGGCGAGCATATCGCCATCTTTGCGGATTATGATAGCGATGGCATTCCTGGAGCGGTGATCGCGCACGATCTCTTTACGGCTCTGAAGCATGCAGCCTTTAGTATCCATATTCCGCACCGTCACTACGAGGGGTTTGGTTTGAGCGAAAGCGCGGTAGTGAGTATCATCGCTGAACATCAGCCGGCCGTCTTACTCACCATAGATTGTGGGGTGAGTGATATCGCAGCGGTCGCGTCCGCGACCGCTGCCGGTGTCGATGTGATTATCACCGACCACCACGAACCCAAGGAGACTTTGCCAGACGCCTACGCTATCGTGAACCCCAAGATCGGCGGTTCGTATCCTTTTCCGGGCTTATGTGGTGCCGCCGTTTTCTTTAAGGTAGCGCAGGCAGTGCTCACGCGGGGCGAGTTCGCTGTACCAGCAGGCTACGAGAAGTGGTGGCTGGATATGGTCGGCATCGCCACGATTGCTGATATGGTGCCACTCACCGATGAAAATCGAGTCTTGGCCTACTACGGACTGACTGTCTTGCGTAAGTCACGACGTCCTGGTTTGCAACAACTACTGCGTAAACAGCGGGTAGAGCAGCGTCATCTCAGCGAGGACGATATTGGCTTTATCATTGGGCCACGTATCAACGCCGCCTCACGGATGGACGCACCAGAAGATGCTTTTCATCTATTGACCGCTACCGACGAAACTGTCGCCGGGCAGTATGTCACCCACCTCGAAGACCTTAACCAACAACGCAAAACCGCGGTGGCGCAAATGACCAAAGAGCTGCATAAACGAGTGGCTGTCACTACTGACTTGCCGCCGGTCCTAGTCTTTGGTAATCCCGAGTGGCGACCATCCCTGGTCGGCTTGGCGGCCAATAAGTTGGCCGAAGAGTACCAGCGCCCAGCCTTTCTCTGGGGTCGTGATGGCAATGCGTTGCACAAGGGTTCGTGTCGCTCGGGTGGTGGCGTGAGTGTGGTGCAATTGATGGCAGCCACTGCCGAAGCATTTTCGGCCTATGGCGGACACCACTTCTCGGGCGGTTTTACAGTAGCCGATGAGCACCTCCATACCTTGCCACAGACTTTGGTGCGGGCGTACGAGACGTTGGGTGAAGAGGCGCTCGTTGCGACAAAGCACCAGGTTGACCTCACGCTCACACTGGCTGACATCACGCCAGACTTTATAGCCTGGCAACGAAAATGTGGTCCATTTGGCTGCGATAATCCGAAGCCGCTCTATCTCTTCCGGCAGGTGGTGCCGGAGCGCGTGGAGCAGTTTGGTAAGCAGCAAGAACACACCAAACTCCGATTCACCACCAACGGTCTGGCCCGTGAGGCCATTGCTTTCTTTACCACTCCAGAACGTTTCTCGGTTGTGCCGCAAGCCGGAGTGCCGGCTGATATTTTGGCGCACGTGGAGGAGAGTTACTTTATGAATCGCCACCAGGTTCGGTTGCGGGTAGTTGACATTGTTAAGTAACCGTATTAATTTGCAACTAGAAATCTGGCTACACGGGAGAGACTGATGACTCAAAATAAATTCAAGCCCACACATAAGCTAGATGGTTGTATGCCGGTTCGCTTGGAGCAAGAAAGAGAGTCGGTTCACGTTTTTCTAGAAGGTCACATACGCCCACTTATACCTGTGAGAATAGAAAGGGATTGCAAGAAAATTATACGTATGCAGCTTGCTTTACCCGGCCAAGCCGCGGTTTGGTTTAACTGTGTGCCACTGGATCGCTCACCACCTCGGTGAGCGGCCTTTTTTATTAGCAGAACTTTGGTACACTGCCAGGATGCAAACGATTACCGTTCATACCGACGGCGGGGCGCGGGGTAACCCGGGGCCAGCCGCTATCGGTGTCTATATTACCGACGAGCAAGGTAACGTCTTGGCCGAGATCGCCCAGACTATCGGCAACAGCACCAATAACTTTGCTGAGTACCAGGCCGTGGCGGTGGCGCTTGAGGCCTTACGCAAGCAGTACGGCAAAGCCACCAAACAAATGCGCTTTGAGCTGAAGCTCGATAGTGAGCTCGTTAAGAAGCAGCTCAACGGTGAGTACCAGATCAAGGAGCCGGGCTTGGTACCGCTTTTTATCGAGATCCATAACTTGCGTGTGGCTCATTTTCCGCACCTCACCTTCACGCATGTTCCGCGCGCGCAAAACAAAGAAGCCGACCGCTTGGTCAACCAAGCGCTCGACGGCAAATAGCGGGGAGAAAAACCTTGCAGTCTGCTACCCAATACGGTACAGTCGTGCCCCAGAGCCCCGCGCACGGTGTGTGGGGAGAAGAGGGAGGCACCTTTGGCATCAAACAAAAATCACCAAACTGTGGTGGAATTGCCTGCGCAATTACCCGGCACATTCGCCCCTCACTTCACCCACCTGGGTGTTTTTTAGTTTTTAATACACTGATGATACTCTTTCTGATTAATCCGTTCAACGTACTGTTTGAGTCGTGGACTTCGTATTAGTGCCT
>SKHJ01000013.1 GCA_007116965.1 Candidatus Kaiserbacteria bacterium | reverse complement strand
TCTACATACGTTTGAGAATGGCGGTCAATACCGGTGGAGCTATCAGGGTGGTGATAATGACCATAATAATCACTGCCGAGAAGACTCCGCCAGTCACCACCCCTAAGCCCATACCAATGGTGGCAAAGATCAACCCTACTTCGCCACGAGGTACCATACCAAAGCCAACCAACCAGCGGTTGGTGCCCTTACCAGCGAAGAAGCCAGCCGCAACCTTTCCGACTATGGCGGCCAGAGTGAGACCGAGTGCGGTCAAAATAATAGAGGTGTCAGCAAACGTCGAGAGATCTACTGACATACCGGTGACCACAAAAAATATCGGCACAAAGACTTGACCCACTGGCTCGAGCAAGTCCTCAACGTGCTTATGGTCGTAATGACGGACCACCGATTGAAGCTTTTCTTTCGTGGCATTGTCTGACGATTTGGCCAGATCATCCAGGTCTTCGCAGAATTCTGGTCGACGAAATCGTTTAAACGTTACGCTGTCGAGGATTAGGCCTCCAGCAAAGGCACCAATAATTGGTGCCAGGCCGATCAGGCTGGCGATATAGGCCAAGATCAGTCCGATTGAGAAAGCAAGAGAAAACTTCATACCTGCACCAGTGTGAATGCGAGAGAAGAGATCACCTATGTAGGGGGCGGTGATTTGTCCGATTATGATAGCTCCACCCAGAAATAGAACCGCTTTGAGCACGATCATACTGACCGCTCCGGCAGTGATTGACCCAGTTACTACCATCGCTGTTACGATGGCCAGAATGACCAATCCCATCACATCGTCGATGACGGCTGCACCAAGCACGATTTGCGACTCTTTGATCTTCAACTTTCCGAGATCTTTAAAGACACGAGCAGTGATACCGACTGAAGTAGCGGTCAAGGCAGCTCCGAGGAAGAGGTAGGTGTTGGTATCCAGGCCTGGCATTAGGTAGGGACCGACTAGGTACGCACCGAGAATAAAAGGAAAAATTATACCAGCGATGGCAACCATAACAGCTGGATACCCGACCCGGGTCATGTCTTTGAGGTTGGATTCTAATCCGATCTGGAAAAGTAAGATAACAACACCTAGTTCAGCGAAGAAAATGATCATCGGGTCAGCCTTGATCGGTTCGAAGGTACTGATACCAAACAGGGCTAGATTACCGATAGCTACTCCCATCAGTAGTTCGCCAAGAACCGCTGGTTGACCAAAACGTTCTACTAATCCTGAAACTTTAGCTGCCAACAGGACGATAGCGATCCAGAGAAAGGTCAGGGCGTACTCACCATGTGCATCACCGCCAGCAGCAAAAGAGTGTAGGGTCGGTATCATAACAACCGCTCCGCCCAAGAGCGCAGCGACCATGGTGGGACTGAATAAACGATTACGTAACATACAAAAGGTTAGTCTAAAAACAGAAACTCACACGGTGTGGCGAGACACTGCCGTGTGAAGTTCTGGGCTTCGATATAAAACCGCAGCACATACTAGCTCCACTTAGGGTTCTCGTCAATGGGTTTATGCACCTCGTTAGATAAAACGCACATCTGGTATAAAAAAACCGCTGCATAGTTTAGGAGCCATCAGATGACTAGCTATTATGAGTACGGTTACTACACTAATCAGCCTGGTATTACTAATCATTGTACTAGGCTGAGAGTGTGCTATTATGGCGTCGTTTTTGTTATGTTTTTCACCGCTGTCGCACACGCCGCAGAACCAGGAATATCGGTCAGTCTAAGTCCGTATGTTTTAGGCTACATCGGTGTGGTACCTATCACCTCTACCTTAGTGACCGCCTGGTTTTCGATATTGCTGTTATTTAGCTTCGCCTGGTTGCTACGCCGGCGCTTAGCGCTCGTGCCGGGCCACGTGCAGAGTCTGGTAGAAATGGGGATTGGAGGCGTGTACGATTATATCGCCGAGACATTAGGGGGTAAGAAGTATGCCGATCGCTATTTTCCCATCATCTTCACCATTTTTATTTTCATCCTAACCTTCAACTGGGTTGGTCTGATCCCCGGAGTCGGGGCGTTTGGTAGCTACGATGAGTCTGGCTCCTTGATACCATGGCTCTACCCGAGCGCAACGGATATAAATATGACCATCGGCTTGGCCATTGTCTCTTTTGTGACCATCCAGCTGGCCGGAGTCATTGGCATTGGTCTTTGGAAATATATCGGCAAATTTATCAACTTTTCTTCACCGCTCGGATTCGCTATTGGGTTGATTGAGTTGGTCAGTGAGTTGGCTCGTTTGATCGCTTTCTCTTTTCGTCTTTTTGGTAACATTTTTGCAGGCAAGGTCTTGCTGTTGGTGGTCTTTTTCTTTGCGCCCTACATTGCCCCAATACCCATTTATGGTTACGAAATATTTGTGGGTTTGATTCAGGCGGTAGTGTTTGCTATCTTAACCCTGTTCTTTATCCGGGTGGCCATCGAAGAACCGCATTGATGGTGGGCGGGAACGAGTCCGCTTTATCGTAAGGTTGGCTCGTGTTTGTCCATTATTACTAGATCTCGATAGGGCTGACGCGTTTGGGTGTAGTTGTAGGTGTCAAGGAACGAGAATCTGAGGCGTACTAAAAGGTACGATGAACGGTTTGAGTGACGAAAGCAACGAAGAAATCCGCCAAACGTGAATGCTCTACTCAATAACGTAATTATTGTATTATGACTCCAGAAACAGAAATCGCCTTGCAGATTGCCCAGATGGATGCTGATGCCACCCGGGCGCTGGCGATGGCCATTGCGGCCGGCTTTGGTGTGATTGGACCAGGTATCGGAATCGGTCTATTGGTCTCTAAGGCGCTTGAGGCAATTGGTCGCAATCCTGAGGCCGCCGGCAAGGTGACCCCGATGATGATCCTTGGTATCGCCTTTGTTGAGGCACTTGGTATCTTTGCCTTGGTCGTCGCCTTCGTCATCATGTTCGCCTAAGTATTGTCTAGGCCATTAGCATTAGTTTTATCAAATCATCATGGACCAACTCATCTCAGCGTTCGGCATCGATTGGCAGTTAATTTTGCTGCAAATACTTAACTTCGGCCTCTTGGCTGCTGGTTTGACCTACCTACTCTATAAGCCAGTTTTGCGTCTTCTGCGTGAACGGCAAGAACGAATAGAGCAAGGTATCAAAGATGCTGCTGCAGCTGAGAAGATGAAGCAAAATGCTGAAGCTGAAAAACAGTCTATTTTGGCAACCGCTCACACAGAAGCTGAGGCGGTCGCGGCCCGTGCCAAGACCCACGCAGAGGAACGAGGTCAGGCTATCGTTGGTGAAGCACAAGGAAAAGCCGAACAGCTACTGCAGCAAGCAGCTGCGGCTGGTGAGGAGATAAAAGCTCGTTCCCGTCGAGAAAGTGAAGCTGAGATAGCTAAAACGGCTATTTTAGCGGCCGAGAAGATTTTGCAAGAGCGGGCGTCTTCTTAAGGTGGGTAATCTTCATTCTTATGCGTCGTTACTACACCATAGCTACACTCACTTTGCTGCAGCAAGGACAAGACATCAGCACGGTCCTGACTGGACTAAGGCAGGCTATGGAACGACGGGGACATATGTACCTCTATGGACGAGTTCTCAAAGATGTGGCGCGTGCGTGGGAGCGATACGAAGCAAAACGTATTCCGACAGTGCAGCTGGCACGAGAACAAGATTTGACCGTGCTGGCCGATAGTATCAAGCGACAGCTTGCAGCACTCAAGGCACCCTCAGAATATCGGGTAACCATCGCGCCCGAACTCATTGGTGGTAGTGTGGTGCGCTATGATCATCATGTCATTGATACAAGTTACAAAGACGCTCTCGTGCGGCTCTATCAGAACATAGCCCAAACCACCACGTGATCTTCTACCCCTAAACGTCCTACCCAACTTATTAGTATTTAGTCTCTAATTTCATCTGACTGGTATGAGTACCCCAATTATCGAACGAATCAAACAAGAGATCGCGCAGCTCGATGTTGCGGCTGTGAGCAAAGAAGCTGGTACCGTGATGTCTGTCGGCGACGGTATTGTTGAGATCGATGGTCTCAACCAAGCTCAGCTGATGGAAATGGTGGTCTTTGCCGCTAGTGACGGCGCCACACTAGAGGAGAGTCTGCAGGCGGAAAAACCACTCTACGGCCTCATTCTTAACTTGGAAGAGGAGTTGGTAAAGGTAGTAGTACTTGGTGAGGCCGATGTTGTGACCGAAGGGATGACGGTCTATCGGACCGAGCAACTACTCTCTATACCAGTCAGCGATGACATTATTGGTCGAGTGGTAGACCCACTCGGTCAACCGCTGGACGCCAAAGGGGAGATTGCAGCTGATAAGCATATGGCTTTAGAGCGAGTGGCCTATGGGGTAATGGACCGCTCGAGTGTGAATGAGCCGGTGCATACTGGTATCAAAGCTATTGACTCGATGATACCAATTGGACGAGGACAACGCGAGCTGATCATTGGTGATCGACAGACCGGTAAGACGACCATTGCCATTGATACCATCATCAACCAAAGGTACGAGCCGGCCGAAAAGCGACCCCTCTGTATTTACGTAGCTATTGGTCAGAAGCGATCTAAGACTGCCAATCTGGTAGCAACATTAGAAGAGGCCGGAGCGATGGAGTACACAACGGTCATCTCGACTTCGGCTTCTGAAGCGTCATCAATCCTCTTTTTGGCCCCCTTTGCCGGAGCCGCTATTGGTGAGTACTTTATGGAGCAAGGCAAGGACGTGCTAGTGGTGTTTGACGATCTCTCCAAGCATGCTAATGCCTACCGACAAATGTCACTCCTGCTGCGTCGACCACCGGGCCGCGAGGCATACCCCGGGGATATCTTCTACCTGCACTCACGATTATTGGAACGTTCGGCCAAACTCTCAAAAGACCTTGGCGGTGGCTCCATCACGGCCTTGCCGATCATCGAGACGCAAGAGGGTGACGTATCGGCGTATATCCCGACCAACGTGATCTCTATCACTGACGGTCAGATATTCTTGGAGACCGATCTCTTCAATAAAGGTATCCGTCCCGCTTTGAATGTAGGTATCTCGGTTTCTCGAGTTGGATCGTCGGCGCAGACTAAAGCGATGAAGAAAGTCTCTGGTAAGATCCGTCTGGAATTGGCCCAGTTCCGCGAGCTGGAGGCCTTTATGCAATTTGCCTCAGACCTAGACGATGAGACGAAAGCCCGAATCGAAAGTGGTCGCACCTACGTCGAGCTCTTAAAACAAAACCAAAATGACCCAATGCCATTTTATAAGCAGGTGGTTGTGCTCTACGCAGCCAACCAAGGGCTGTTCAATGGCGCGGCGGTTGAGTTGGTGAAGCAAGTAGAGATGTCGTATCTGGAGTATATCGAACGTGACCAGAGTCCGATCTTGACCGAGTTGGAAGAGACTAGACAGATCAGCGATGAATTAGCTGGTAAGATGGACGCGGCTATCACAGCCTTCCGCGAAGCGCACCCGCAGTATTTTGGACAAAACGCTACAGCCTAGTATGAGTGCATATGGCCCTTAAGCAAGTAAAAAATAAGATTCAATCGACCAAAAAGACCGGCCAAGTGACCAAGGCTATGGAGTCGGTTTCAGCGGTCAAGATGCGCAAAAGCCAGGAGCGAGCGTTGGCGAGTCGTCCGTATGTGCAAGCCGCGATGCGTATCTTGATGCGGGTCTTGCAAGTGCAGGAGGCAAACCAGCACCCGCTGCTGCAGCACCGCGAGGCCGGCCGTCACTTGCTGGTCATTGTGACCAGTGATAAGGGTTTGGCCGGGAGTGTGAATAGTGCGGTCTTAAAACAAGCTGAGCAATATCTGGCGCAGCAGCCGGAGACTGACATCATTGCTGTTGGTCGGAAGGCGGCTGATTTTGCCCGGCGTGAACAAAAGACTATCTTGACCGAATACACCAATGTTGGCGATGATGTGACAGTGGCCGATGTGGAGGCAATGACCCAAGCTACCCTGATTTCTTTTACCAAGGCGACGTACCAGAAAGTGGTTGTCTTGTATCAGAATTTCCTCTCGACCTTCGAGCAAGAGCCGACCATGCGGACAGTGTTGCCGCTCGATCCAGGCGAGGTGCACTACCTGCTGCAGGGTATTGTGCCGAGTAAAGGAAAATTTAGTGAGCAGACTACCGAGCCAGATACCAAAGTGGCGTATTTACTTGAACCCAATGCCGAGTCTGTCCTCAATTCCTTATTGCCGCAATTGGTGCAGATCATCTTCTATCACGCTCTCTTGGAGAGTAAGGCGTCTGAGCACTCGGCCCGGATGGTGGCGATGAAGAACGCGACCGATAAGTCAAAAGAGGTGATCAAAGCGTTGACTATTGAATACAACAAAGAGCGACAAGCCTCCATCACTGCCGAAGTGAGTGAAATAACTGCCGGCGCCGAGGCGATGCAGGACTCGTAACTATAGTACCAAGCGCTCAGACTGCTGCGTAGTTGTCTGAGCGCTTGGTGGTATCACCGAGCGCCCCATCTCTTTAAAAGTCATAGCGCATTCGCCAAACGCGAATATCTTAATTAAAAAACTACTATGCAAACAGTAACTAGTGAAGTACAGACGACTACGACCCGTACCGGTACCGTGACCCAGATCATCGGGGCCGTGGTTGATGTTCATTTCCTTGATCATCTACCAGCCTTACAAAATGCTCTCACCATCAGCAAAGAGGATGGTACGACCATTACGTTAGAGGTGGCGCAACACATTGGTGGTGGTCGGGTTCGTACTATTGCCATGGAAGATACACAAGGTCTGGTGCGAGGCATGGTGGTCACAGATACCGGAGCTGCCATTTCGGTACCGGTAGGAGAGAAGGCGTTGGGGCGCTTGTTCAATGTGCTTGGGGAAACTCTCGACGGCAAGACGGCGATTGTTGATGC
>SKHJ01000028.1 GCA_007116965.1 Candidatus Kaiserbacteria bacterium | reverse complement strand
TCATTCTTCCGCTACTGCCAGAGACTTCTTGCTCCGTCTCCTACGGAGAGTCCCCTTTACAATCGTAGAGATACAGACTGACAACGGTTCTGAGTTTGCTAAACACTTCCATGAAGCCTGTGTACTACTTAATATCACGCACTACCATACCTACCCACGGTGCCCGAAGATGAACGCCCACATCGAACGGTTTAACCGAACAGTCTCAGAAGAGTGCATCGTCTATAACCGAGCACTTCTGAGAGATAGTGTGGCAGACTTCAATTCCACCCTAGAACAGTGGCTTTGTTGGTACAACGAAGAGCGACCGCATGAGTCGTTGGGATTTCTCGCACCTTTGGAGTATCATAGAGCGCATTACAAGCTGAGGTGACAAATGTGGTGAGGTCGTACACCCCCTTGACTCTCCACGACGAGACTGGTAATCTACTGCTCATTATGTCACAGGATCTATTAGTAAAGCTGGTTTCGCAGGGCGACGAACAAGGTCGTGGTAAAGGTCATACCTACTATGTCCGCTATAACAACAAGAACAAAAAGGACCCAAGCCAAAAACTAACCATCAAGAAATTCAATCCGCTTATCAAAAAACACACCGTCTACAAGCAAAAGAAGTAGCCCTCGAAAAACCTGAGCTTCGCTCAGGTTTTTCCTTTGCTCTAGATCTTTGTTTATTAAGTGCTAGCTTGGCAACTTTTTGTCTTTGGCTGGATCATATTTGCCTTGTTGCGCTAAGCCATTCATCTTCACGGCGTGTAAAAGCATCTTTTGGGCTTCAGTTACATTCTCTTCCTTGCCTTGCCAGACATTGAGAACTGGTTCTTCGATGGCGCGAGAGTAAGAAAATGAGATTGGCCACAGTTGCTCACCCAGCGCAGCTATGGCCTGTAGATTTTCTGTCGCACGCTTGGGAGTCTGACCGCCAGATAAGAAAACGATACCGCCAACTTCAGGTGGAACAGAAATCCCAAACGTTCGTATGGTCGCGTTGGCTACCTCAGCCGGCGTACTCTGCTCGCTGTTAGCCTCGCCCGCCAAGACCATTGATGATTTAAGAATAACTGCTCCGAGGTCTACTCGATACCGGAGCAGAGTAGCAAACAAATGTTGTAAAACCTTGGTGGTGACCACTTCTGCCTGAGCGATATCATGGTCACCTGTGAAGAGAACTTCCGGTTCGACAATCGGGACCAGCCCAGCTGCTTGCGCGATCTGGGCGTAACGAGCCAGCTGAATAGAATTGATCTCGATACACTCAGCGCTTGGTGTTTGTTCACCAATAGTATAGACCGCGCGCCATTTAGCAAATCGCGCGCCCAAATCGTAATAATCAGCGAATCGTTCGACCAAGTCATCGAGGCCGCGAGTCACCACTTCACCTTTGAAGCCTTGTAAATCGACCGTGCCGCGGTCGACCTTGATACCAGGGATGATACCTTTAGCTAAAAGGACATCTGGAAACGGCATACCTTCGGTGGTACTGTTGCGCAAACTCGAATCAAACAAAATGACTCCCGAAACAAACTTTTCGATGTCGGGTGCTGTAAACAATAACTGCCGAAAAGCGCGACGGTTATCGGGTTCGTTGGGTAAGTGTACCAACTGCAGACGCTTACCAGCAGTCACGTCGCTCTCGTCTGCCGCAATAATACCTTTACCGGTCGCTATGAGCGCGGCAACAGTCTCATACAATTTAGTGTTCTTAGCCATTACTTGTTAGTGTAGCAAACCACACTCATTGCCACACCCTAAACCTGTGAGCAACTACTGACGAATGCGCCACCCGATCCGAAAAAGCTGTGTCACCACTCCCCCGATACCGACGATAAGACCAATGATGACTAAGAGACCGATACCAGTGTGCGCCTCGGTGATACCGGTCATGCTGTAACGAATTCCGTCGACAAAGTAAAAGAAAGGATTAAGCGTTGTCAACGTCTGCGCCGTTGGTGGCAACATCGTCAACGAGTAGAAAATGCCGCCTAGGTACGTGAAGGGGGTGATAATAAAAGTTGTCAGCATCGACAGTTGATCAAAATTCTTGGCAAACAGACCAGCGAACATCCCGAGCAGAGAAAATACCATCGCTACGCCAAACACGTAAAACAAGAAAAGCGGTAAACTGACCAATGATACTGCCCCCATCAGCACACCAATTCCTAACACTCCCAAAGCGACAAGTATCGCCCGAGCTACACCCGCCACCGCGTAGCCAATTACAATCTCTAAATACGAGAACGGGGTGATCAAAACTTCTTCGATGATATTGAAGTACTTATGCATAAAGATGGCACTCGACGAATGGGCAAAGGCAGCCGTGATGATACTGAGCATTAAAATACCAGGGAAGACAAATTCGATATACGTAACACCTGCAATCTCGTCGATCTTAGTCCCGACGATAGTACCAAAGATAAAGATATACAGCGCCGCCGAGATGAGTGGCGCCAGAATGGTCTGTGTTACAACCCGGAACATCCGGACCATCTCACGTTGCACTAGTGTGATAAGGCCGATGTAATTCATGGTTCTCTGGTTACTTCGGTCGCGGCGGTGATCGCTAGATATGCGTCCTCCAGGGTACGACCGGCCTGCTGGTACGCCATCGTTGGTCGATCAGAAACAATCTGACCGTGATTGATGATAGCGACCCGATCACACAAACGCTCAATTTCTTCTAAGTAGTGTGAAGTCATAATAATGGTTGTGCCCGCCACATTCAGTTCCTGTAGCAAAGTCCAAATGGAGCGACGCTGCTCCACATCGATACCAGCCGTTGGCTCATCCAAGATCAAGAGCGGTGGCTGGTGTACCAACGCTCGAGCTAAGACCACGCGTCGTTTCAAGCCGCCGGAGAGTTCTTTGAACTGTTTGTGAGCATGATCGGTCAATTGTAGTTGCTCAAGCAACTCGTCTACTCGTTCCCGCCGCTCTCGCCAACGCAAGCCATAGTAGCCGCCCATAAAGCTGATCAGATGTCTGACCGATTCGAAAGGATTAACGTTGTATTCTTGTGAAGATAAGCCAATCTGACGCCGCGCCGACCGATAATCACTGACCACATCATATCCATTCACCAAGATCTGCCCACCGGTGAGGATATGGGTACCGGTAATACAACCGATGGTGGTACTTTTACCTGCCCCATTCGGACCCAACAAGCCGAAGAATGATCCTGTGTCCACCGTAAAAGAGATGTTATCCACTGCCCGCTTAGTACTAGCACCAGGGTATTCTTTCACCAAATCGTTAACCTGCAAAATGACGCTAGATGTCGACATAAGGCTAGTCTAGCACGAAACAGTGGCAGGACTACCGAAACCATCGTATGCTATTTAGTGATGAACCAAGCAGAAAACTGGCTGCTGCAAGAAAAGTATCATGGACAGCCAAGCGCGGACTTTGCTGCTGATCGCCAGCGGCTCGCCGCTGGCGAGCCGCTGGCGTACGTGATTGGGCATATTCCCTTTCTCGACTGCCAGATTTATCTTGACTCTCGCCCCTTAATTCCTCGACCAGAAACTGAGTATTGGACACAGCGTGTCCGAGAAACCTGGAGCGACCAAACACAACGAAGGTCATTACAGATCCTTGACCTCTGTGCCGGCAGTGGCTGTATTGGCATCGCACTGGCTAAGAGCTGGCCAAACGCCACCGTGACCTTCGCTGAACTTGACCCCGCCCATCTACCAACCATCAAAAAGAACGTGGCAGCCAACCTAGCTTACAAACAGTCAACTGCCGTAATCCAGAGCGACCTCTTCGCCGCCATTACCGGCCGCTTTGATCTTATCGTGGCCAACCCGCCCTACATCGATCCTGCCCTCGATCGCACTGATCAAGCGGTACTTGATCATGAGCCGACGTTAGCACTTTATGGCGGCGAAGCTGGGTTTGACTGTCTGAGAACAATTTTAGAGCAGGCTCCAGCGTACTTGGTACCTGGTGGTCAACTGTGGCTGGAACACGAACCCGAGCAGGTGGCACTAGTACGGGAGAACGCTGCCAGTTTTGCCACTGTCGTAACCCACAACGATCAGTATCTGACGCCTCGCTTCAGCGTGTTATCTGTGGCATTATAAATAGACAGTAACGTATGAATGAGATAGGACTTGGTGAATTTGGGCCCGGTATTCGCCCCCTCTTCTGGATCGGTTTTTTGCTCTTCCTGATCATTTATGGCGTCTTCTCCGCCATTGTCGTCTACCACTGGCGCAAGTACGCCATCGGTGCCGATATTATTAGTCAAACCTTGCGCTGGTATTTTATCACCACTGGAGCTCTGTTGGTGGTAGCGTTTGCTGCCCTTATCTTCATCTAAATCTACGGTATGCTATTCGACCAAATTCAGCTTGAGGGAGACGAAAAAGTACTTAAAGTGGTACGGAAGCACTGGTTCATTCCCTTTATGGAATTTCTCGCTACCGGCCTGGTCGCCTTGCTACCGTTCGTGCTACTCGCCATCTACGCTGTCTTACCTGAAAGCGAGGTCTTGCCGTCCAGTTTGCGCGGCTACTACGCCTACATCGTCTTTGGTACTTGTTTGTGGTTAGTTATCTGCGCGATGGGAGCCATTATGTTTTGGACACACTACTACCTTGACCTCTGGGTCATCACCGACCGTCGCCTGATCGTTATCAAACAACTCGGTTTCTTCAGTCGTAAGACCAGCAACTTCCGCCTCGAACGCTTACAAGACATCAAAGTACGTGTCGATGGTATTCTCGCTACCTTTCTCAACTTTGGTACCCTGCGGGCCCAGACCGCCAGCGCTAGTGATAGTGTCTTTCAGATGACCAGTCTGCCTGATCCACGGGGCCTCCAAGCTCTGATGCAACAAGCAATGGACAATCGCATTCGCAACCTCCAAAGTCAACCCGCCAATCCAGCTACGTTTAGTCCTGACGGTGTCGTTGGCTAACCACTTGCAATCACCGCACCCCTCCCCTACAATCAAACCACTATGAGTAAACTACCGACCGGCCCGTACAAAGGTGTTCGTGATTTTTATCCTGAAGATATGGCAATTCAACGCTATATCTTTGATACCTGGAGCCGGACCGTCGAATCCTTCGGCTACCAACGCTACGATGCTTCCATTCTTGAACCAGCCACTTTGTACAAGGCCAAGGGAGCCGAAAATGAAGAAATGGTCAACGAGCAGACCTACACCTTTACTGATCGCGGAGAGCGAGAGGTGACCTTACGGCCAGAAATGACGCCGACCGTGGCTCGGATGGTCGCCGCCCGACAACGCGAACTCACTCCACCAATTCGATGGTACTCGATTCCCAACCTCTTTCGCTACGAGCGCACCCAACGCGGGCGGCTACGCGAACACTGGCAGCTCAATTGCGATATCTTTGGTGTTGACGATATGGCCGCTGATGTCGAGATCATCGCCCTGGCACACCAACTCCTACTCAACTTTGGTGCCACTCCAGATATGTTTGAAATACGGATAAACAACAGAGCGTTTATGGAATCCTGGTATAGCACACAAGGAATCTCTGAAGCTGGAATTCGAAGTAAAATTACTAAATTAAATGACCGAAAAAACAAAATTAGCGATGAAGAGTATAAGTCTGAACTAAGAAATATTATTGTCCAGCCATTTGATATAGATACCTTACAGGCAGGATTGGAGAGCAACGATATCTCGCAAATCTCTAGCCAAGAGCCATTCCGATCTTTGTTTGAAAATTTGCAGGAACTAGGTTTGGATAATATTATTTTTGATAAGACACTAGCTCGTGGCTTCGACTACTACACCGGTACTGTTTTTGAGATTTTCGACAAACATCCAGGTGGCACTAAGCGTTCGATGCTCGGCGGTGGTCGCTACGACAACCTAACCGGACTCTTCAGCGATACCCCGCTCAGTGGTGTTGGCTTTGGTATGGGCGACGTCACGATGCGTGACTTTTTGGAAACGCACAATTTGTTACCGCCTTCTGTGTCCACCACCGCGCCGCTTCTCACCATCATTCCCCTCTCACCCGATGAGCACCAACCAGCTCAAGCTCTAGCTCAACAATTCAGAGCCGGTGGTATTACTACCAGCATTGACTTTAGCGCTCGCAAACGCGACAAAAAATTCAAGACCGCTACCGATACCGGGGTGCACTACGTAATTGTACTAGGACCAGATGAGATTGTCGCCGCCACACTTACTCTCCAGGACCTTCGTAGCAACCACGAACAGACTGGTGCTACTAAGGAAATTATCACTTTTTTGACTGAAAACTGATGTAAAAAGCGGAAATACTATAGTATTTCCGCTTTTTACCACACAACTAAGTACAAAAGAAACGACCCAGTATGGTAGTATGACGACTATTATGCGGTACGTTGTCTTCGATCTAGAGACGCAAAATATCTTTCAAGACGTGGGTTCAAATGACCCGACCGCGCTCGACATTTCGGTAGTTACCGTCTACGACAGTGATACCGATACTTATACCACTGCCACCATTGAAGAGTTGTCTATCCTGTGGCCCATTATCGAGCAGGCAGACGCTCTCGTCGGCTACAACAGCAACCATTTCGACATTCCTCTGCTTAACAAGTACTACCCAGGTGATTTAACTCATATTAAAAGCATCGACCTGCTTGAGGACATCAAAATTTCATTTGGTCGGCGCTTGCGTCTTGATGACGTTGCCAAAGCTACCATCGGCGCTAAAAAGAGTGCGGACGGTCTCCAGGCTGTCAGGTGGTGGCGTGAAGGTAAAATCAAAGAGATCAAGAAATACTGCGAGCAAGATGTTAAAGTAACCAAACAACTGTTCGACTACGCTCGAGCCAATGGTCACGTCAAGATCAAAGATGGCTTACGTGTGCGCGAAATACCCATCGACACTCGTCACTGGGAAGAACCACACGAAGAGTCAGCGATGACCCACTCACTACTCTTTTAACGATCGCTGGTTGTACATTTAAGCAAACCAGTGCGCCAACACGATGAATATAGACAAAACAATGATGTACCAGATAAATGGCCACAACGTGTAACGTCGGAGAAATTGCAAGAAGAAATGGATAACGACTAGCGCTGAAACGAAAGCAATGGCTGATGCCACCAAGGTCGGTACCAAAGCGACTCCTTCACCAGATTGGATCAACGCCAAAGTTTGCTTAGCTCCCACTCCGAACGTGATGGGGATGGCCATTAGAAACGAAAAGCGTGCCGCGGCGGTGCGACTTAAGCCCAACATCATACCAGCACCAATGGTAATACCTGAACGTGATATCCCGGGTAGCAGTGCTAACACCTGAAAACAACCAATGATTATTGCCGAACGTAATGTAATAGCAGTCGTCTTTGGCAAAGTTAACTGACGATATTCAGCAAACATAAAAAAGAGGGCAGCCAAAAACAAAAAACCAGCTACCAATAACGGGGCGTGAAAAGCTGCTGAGATATGAGACTCGATCAAAATACCGACAACCACGCCAGGAATGGTGGCGAGGATCAAAGCATACAAGAGACGTTCGTCAGTCGCATTGACCGGCAGACGCCCAAGCTTACGCAAGGCAGTTTGCCCCAAGATGTAAAGATCGCCCCAGAAGTACACGATCACTGCCAGAACCGTAGCTAGATGCAACGCCGTATCAAAGGCCAAGCCATACGCGATATCCGTTTCCAAAACTGTCCGCGCTAAGACCAAGTGACCCGATGATGAGACAGGTAAAAATTCCGTAATTCCTTGCACCAAACCAAGAATGACGGCTTCACTGATGGACATTATTCAGAGTATAGCATATGTGACTAAGTCACTTTACGTCATCAAGCTGTGCTATACTTTTAGCATACAGACATTATAGATATGATTTTCTGCTGCGATGAGATGCAAGATTAGCAATTGAAACAAACTCCCTATGCAACCAACACAACAATCCTTGGCGGTACCGATTGCCATTGTCATTGGTTTTGGAATCATCGCCGCTACCTTGTACGCGACCTACGAGCGACCAGAGCGAACACAACCCGCCACCGTAAGTACCAGTGACCCCATTGAGGCTGCGATCAGTCTACAAGCCCCTATTAGCAAAGTGGGTGCAGGTGACCATTTTCGTGGCAACCCAAACGCTCCCATCTTATTTGTTACCTACACCAGCTTCGAGTGTCCTGAATGTCGCAACTTTCACGTCACAATGAGTCGTTTGGTGCAAGACTTGGGCCAAGACGGTGATATTGCCTGGGTCTTGCGCCACCTCCCGCTTGACGAAGATTACCCTAATGACAGCCGCCTAGCGATGACCGCTTTATGCGTTGGCACTGAAGCCGGAAGTCCCGCTTACTGGCAATTTACCGATGAACTCTTCCACCAGCGCGGCCAGGCTCGTCTGACCGAATTATCTCGAGTACCTGAATTTGTCACCACAGCAGGCGCAGATCCTGCCGCAGTAGAACGCTGTGTTAATAATGGTACCTACCGAGACCTCGTTCGCCAGCAACGAGAAGAGGCTCTGGCTGCTGGTGCTTTTGGCACACCATTTACCGTCATTATCACTCCCGACGAGACGGGTGTTATCCACGGTACTCAACCATACACAGCCATGCGTGAGATTGCGGAAGTAGCACTCACGCTCCGCCAAGACTAGCCGACATTTTTCTTCGGCAACCAGTCACAATACTCACATTCATTAGGGTCGCATGGGGTCTGCCAACAAGCCCCCGTGGTTATTTGGCTCACCATGGTGGCAACACCAGCTTTCAGGTCACTCAGTTCTCCGTCAGTGATCTGGAATACCTCTTCGCGATAGCGACCACGCGAATCTGGTTCGACAAACGATAGAACGTAGTCAATATTCTCGTGCCGTTGTTCGGTCAATTCCAAAAGCAGGGCGTAGAATTGCAACTGTACTAAGTAATCACCATTATTGGTAGTGGTTTTGCCCATAATTGCGTTACGAGTCTTGGGTTTGCCTGTCTTATAATCAACCACACGCAGCACTTGCCCATCAGGTGCGTAGTCTATCCGATCCAACGTTCCGGTAATAAATACTTCCGGTAACGCTGGCACTGGTAAGGACAAGCTGGCACGAAGAGATACCTCCGTTTGTGAACGGCTGGTATTAGATATCTGAGTTACAATCGTCTCACGATAACCTGTAAGGGCCTGGGTACCTTTTTCGTGTAACTGCGTCAGCTCTTCCGCAGATAAGGGCAGTCGTTCGAGCGCATGGCGCAACCATTCGAGTAGCTGGGTATCAGTGACCGTACTCGGGGTTTCAGTTCGCACCAACCGCTCTAAAACCGAATGGATGACCGTGCCAAATTGCATTGAGAGTGTACTTGGTTCAGGCATACGTAAAAGATTACGGTACAGATAGTTCCAAGGACTTGAACGGTAGTTGTTATAGCTAGTCGGAGAAATACCTCGTTCGTACAAGAGTGAGGTGATGATATCAATGTCAATCAATGTATCTGCGGTAGGGACAGCGAGGGTTTGTGTCGGTACTACCGTAGCCTCAAAAGCACCGACATCCTCTGTGGTGATACTTTCGTCTGCCAAAAGTGGTGCCAGCAGACGGCTTACTAGTCGCTCTCTTCCCTCACTGCTCTGTCGAGCGTAGGAAAGGTGTACAGCGTGTTTAGCTCGAGTCATAGCCACATACAACAGGCGTCGATCGTCGTCTAGGGTATCGTCTGGCGAACTGGTCGCAGTGTAGGCGATCCGAAACGGTGAGGCTCGTAACGTACCACCCCAACGGCTGTCGGTAAGATTAGGGATAAATACCTCTTCGTACTCAAGTCCCTTGGCACGATGTGCGGTCATTACCTGTACCGCTTCCGACTGGACATTGATAAACGGTGCTTGCAAAGGAATGTTGTACGCTTGGTACGTGGCAAAGACCTGTGGTAGGTCATACCAGGTCTTCACTTCGCCACTAGTTACCAACAATTCGACCTCGTCGTAAATCCGTCGTACTACTCGCCCACCTTCCCAAGGGTCGTGCTGATGGATATGTTGTAAAAAGCCAGAAGCGGTAAGTAGTTTTGCTAGCACGTGTTGTGGAGTCATTGTCTCAGTCGTAGTTCGAGTCTCGGCCAAGACTGACGAGACTTTGTGAACCGACGCTATGTCTTGTACCCCAAGAGCCTCGAGGGTAGTTGTATCAGAGATGATGGTTGCCAGCGGCCGGTCATACCGTCGCCCGCTCAGAACACGGATCAAGTCACCGGTACTGATACTCCAGTAGGCACCATGCAATACCTCTGCCAAAGCGCGGTGGTCACTCGGATGGGCGCAGGCGAAGAGCAAGGACATCATCGCTCGCGTGATTGGGTGTTGGTAGATATCGCTATCAGCCACACTCGTGACTGCTACGCCAGCCGCTCGTAACTGCTGGCTAATCTGCTGTACCTCGAGGTTGGTGCGCACGAGCACCGCTATTTCACTAGGTGTCCCACCTGATTCTAAACGCTCCTTAACTGCGCCAATAAGCCACTGCTGTTCACTCGCCTCATGCTCAAATTCACGTAACCGAACCGTACCAGCCGTTACCAGTTGTGAGCTAAGCGGCACCCGTAACTGCATAACGGTTTCATCAGGTACAGTTATCAGGGATTGGGCGACGTCAAGAATATTCTGACCTGAGCGGAAATTATCAGTCAGCGAAATGGTAGTAGTACCAGGGTAGCGATCTTCAAAATATAAGAAGTTGCTTAAAGACGCACCTTGGAAACGGTAGATTGCTTGTTTTTCATCACCGACCACAAATATATTTGGTAATTGATGATAGCTGGTCAATAGGTCGATGATCTGATTTTGGCTCTCGTTTACATCTTGGTGTTCGTCTGCCAAGATGTATTGATAGGTTTCTTGCACCGCTAGGCGCATCGTTTCATTTTCTGTCAGCGCCACCACAGACTCGGTTATCATATCGGCAAAATCATATAAGCGCTGCTCGTTGAGGTACGCTTGGTAGGCACGATAGATGGTATTGAGTTCTTGTAGTTTTTCGATCTGAGCAGCTAGCGTCCGATAGGCACCACGTTCCTTACCTTTATGCGCACCCTTCTCGTGATAACGCGGTTCTTTAGCTAACGCTGCTTGCTCCACTTCGATGAGCGTTGCCAGTCGATCAGGACTTATATATTCTTGTTTTAGTGTACCTATCGTCTGTCTGATCGACCTTATATGAAAGGTTGGATTGCCGACTGGACGTAGCACAGAGTACGTACCCGAACTCAAAATTTCTTCTAGAGTCCGCAACTGTTCTAACTCAGTGATCGGTCGCCCGCCAACAACCGTGCGATACGCCTCGGGGTAGCTCCGGATCAAGGTATCAGCAAAACCATGAAAAGTATGAATTGGCAGTTGATAGGCTACGGCCCCCACATATTGTTGTAATCGTTCACGCATGGCGCGAGCTCCAGAGTCGGTAAAAGTCAACGCTAGGATATTCTCGGGCTTGGTGTCTGTCTGTCGCAGAATATTGGCAATGCGCAGGGTCAAAACCTGCGTTTTGCCGGTACCTGGACCCGCAATCACTATCACCGGTCCTTCAATCTGATCCACTGCTTGTCGCTGGGCAGTATTTAATTGTTCGTACGCAGCCAAAAAGGGGTCGGTAACCTGTTTGTTCATATGCTGCAGTATAGCAGATGGTCAGCAGACCACAGCTCGTGACAGACGGACACCTTGGTGTATACTAGTCAGTATATGCAGGCCAAAGACATTACCAAACCAGCTATTCTCATTAGCCAAGACGCCACCTTGCGTGAAGCGGTTGAGCGGATGAATAAAGAGCACACCAATACCCTGTTGGTAACGGGTGAAAATGGTGTCTTGGTGGGTGAGATCAGCGTCACAGACCTCCTGGATGCAGTCATCCCCGACCACCTCGGCGGAGACGATGTACTTGAGCATTTCACCGACGAAAATAACTTTGTCGCGGCAGTCAAGGCCGCTTCTGATCGGCCTGTCTCTGAATTCATGGTCCAAGATTTTACTACTGTTTCGAGCGATGACGCCCTGATTACTATCGTTGGTAACGCTATCGGTTTTCAACGAGCTCGCATTCCGGTGGTCGATAAGGATGATCGCCCAATTGGTATTATCTCTCGTCAAGGCCTTAAGCAAATTCTTGCTCGCTTCCTGCAGGAATAACTATAAACAGATACACATCTCCTAGGCTTTGGCTGTTTGCACAGCTTCGTCTAACTGGACCGACAGTAGCCGAGACACCCCGTCGTTACCCATCGTCACACCATACAACACGCCCGCTCGACTCATTGTCTCTCGATTATGAGTAATCAATAGCAACTGCGAGCGCTTGGCTAAGGCCTCAATTAAGTCACCGTAGCGACGACTATTGGCCTCATCCAGGGCGGCGTCGGTCTCATCAAGAACAATAAAAAGTGGTGGATTGATCTGACTTAAAGCAAAGATCAGAGCGATGCTCGTTAGTGCCCGCTCCCCTCCCGAGAGCATTGCCAGACCTTGTACCCGCTTATTTGGTAACTGTACCGACAAATCGACACCACGCAACACCACGGCAGTATCTTCGATCTCTTCTTCGTCACAACGCTCTGCTTGTTCAACTAGTTCCAAGCGTGCGGTCCCGCCGCCAAACATTAAGGTAAAAAAGTTCTGGAACTCCGCTTGAATTTTTTGAAAACCTTGTTTGAACTCGGCATCGATCTGCGCATCGAGGTCAGCTATCAGGGTTTCGAGTGTTTTGACTGACGTTTCTAAATCAGCAATCTCACGTGACAAGAAGTCGTCACGTTCTTTGGTGACTTGGTACTCCCGCTCGATCTCCGTTGAATCACCCTGCCCCAGTGTCTCCAGGCGTATCTTAAGTCGCTCTAGACTTCGCTTACGTTCCAACTGTTTGTGTCGAGTCTCACCGGCGATCGTTGCCGCCGACACCACCTCACCTTCTTCGTCCGTGACCTGGAAATCAAAATATTTGCCTGCCTCCCGACCCAATAAAGCCACCGCTTCTTGTAACTCATCCTTGAAGAGTTGACGCTCTCGCTCAATGATAGTCAGTTCCTGTTCGATTTGCTGTAAGCGTGCCTGTAACGTAGCTACTGTAGCCTTAGCTTCGTACTGGTCCTTGGTGGCTACTTGCTGCGCATCGAGAGCTTCTTGTAACTGTTGCTGGGCTGTTTGGTAGGCGGTGTTTTGCTCAGATACCACTACCTGCAGACGGTCAATTTGGGCTTGTAGTTCTCCTTGTTCCGCTTGGCACGATACTATTTGTTGCTCAATACTCGACAACATATCACCAGCAGACTTCTGCTCTCGACATTGCTGTAGCCAGGTAGTGAAATGATCGAGCGCTTTCTGCCAACGAGCTGCCACCTGCTCTCCCGTCTCAGCAGTCCCTACTGCCGAGACCTGACCAAACGTACTGGTCAGTTGCTCATCGACAGCAGCTACCGACACCATAGCCCCAATTTCGTCTTTGGTCTGCAGACTGTCTCGTTGTGCTTCTAGCACTGACTGTCGACCCAAGCTGTGTTGTAATTTTTGTTCTAACGCCACCTGATCACGTTCGCTCGTCCGTAAGGTTTTTTCTGCCCCTTCGACCTCGATTCGTAAAGTCTGTATCGCGTCACTCTGTTGCCTTTCTGGTACAACCGTTTCAGCAGCTTTGAGGATTGGTTTCAATTCCTGCTGGATAGTTACTCGCGCCTCAGTCAGGTGATCGTACTGCTCAGCGAGGTATATATCTTCTCGGCGCAGATACTCCGCATATGCATCACGTAACTCAGTTTTGATAGCACTGGCCTCAGCTAATTTTTTGATCTCTCGTTCGAGAAACGTCAGGTGTGGCCGTATCTCTTTGCGTAAATTCTGTACCTCTGCGACATTCTGCTGCGTCTTCAGTAGTTTGCGCTCGGCTTCTTGTTTTTTGAATTGGTAGACCTTTAAACCAAGCGCTTCCTCGATCATTGCTCGCCGTTCTCGCGGGCTAGCAGCCAACACTCGATCCGCTTCACCTTGTGAGATGATATGGTGCCCTGACGGGCCAATATTGCCGGCGGCGAGTAGTTCGTGAACATCTTTGAGTCGCACTGTATGATCGTTGAGCTTATACTCATTCTGCCCATCACGATGGACAATCCGTTCGACCGTAACAACATCGACATCAAGTGGTAACGTACGCTGCTCGTTATTTAACGTAATGCGTATACTGGCCCGATTGGCGCGCGCCACTTCATCGGTCCCACCCCAGATGAGATCTTCACCTCGTTTGCCACGCAAGGACTTGACCGACTGTTCTCCCAACACAAAGCGCAGGGCCTCAGCTACATTTGACTTACCCGAACCATTTGGGCCAACAATGGCCGTTACTGCCGCCGGAAATGTTAGTTCAGACTTCTTGGCAAACGACTTGAAGCCGTGGATGTGTAAATCTTGCAGGTACATATACGCTTACCAGGCTGTTCGGTCCACTCCAGCAGAATATACCGCGTAGACGTTTGCGGGTGGACTGCCACCAGTGAAATTTGTCACCGCACACGGTCCACTGTTCTGGTTGCTAGGACACGCAAAGCGATCGGTCGCATCTTGGATCAAGATCGACTCAGCACCAAGATACATCAAGATAAATCGATCAGCTTCCCTGCGATAATGAAAACCCTCCTCGCCATCTGCTCCTTGTAGCGACGGTACTTCACGCGCATAATCAGGCAGTAACTCCTCCAGCGTCTCAGGGAATTGCCCCGCTTCTGCCCGATACGCCTCCAACGCTAAAGCCAACGCTTGCAGGGTTGCCCGTCGCTCGTTATCACGAGCTTGCGCCCGACTATCACTAAAACTAACAAACACCACCGAAAGCAAAATACCGATAATGGTGATGGCCGCTAATATCTCTAAGAGAGTAAAACCATTCGGGCGTCGCATAGGGGTATCATAGCACAGGTGACTGAGTCAGTTCCGAACAAAACTGACAACCTGAATATACGAACTATCGCCACCAAGGTCCTCGTCCCCAATTTCGCTGCAGTACTGTATTTGACTGCGACTGACGTTACCTGCTTGTTCCATCACCGCCGCCCAAACAATAATAGCCTCTAGATCGCTGGTACAAGCTGTGCGCGTGAAGTTGTAGCCAAACGTGGCCCCATTACTAGATTGACCAGCCCACGGGTCGGTTGGTAACTCATTCATATGACGTTGAACCGCTGTTGCAAAACTGCTATCGTCAGTCGGGTATTCACCAACATTATCTCTGTCTAAGGTTAGCGCAAGCGCTATTTGTTCTAGATCAGCTATCCGTATACTATCCCTGGCGCTGGCTTGAAACTGATTGTATGCGACCGAACCGGCTGCTGCCAAAATGCCAATGATAGTAATGACCACGAGTATCTCCAGCAAGGTAAAGCCACCTCGAGTACGTTGTATGCTTTTCCAATTTTGGTTTACCATACCAGGATTAACGGCAAATTACTGCTGTCGTCAGTTGTGCCTCAGCACTATTATTGTTTGCCGTAACACCAACATCTATTTCCGCCGCAAAACCACCCCAAACTGCGTAAGAGGTCTGAAAGCGATCACCTTGCGGATCACACTGACTTGGTAGATCTCCTCCATCAGCAAATCGACACCATCCGGCGGCTCTGATCGTATTAGCGGCAAGGTCACGCAAATCACAACTCTGTAGCGGATGGCCCAATCCAACTATCTCTGCTTCGACAGAACTACGGGCCATGAATTTAAATACGGTACCGTCCGAGTTCGTGATATAGACAAACCCCTCACCATCCGGTGCTCGTGGATCAACTGGTAGCTCAGGAATGTATGCTGGTACAAAAGATTGGGTACCATCTGGCAATCCACCGATATATTGATCACAGTCATTCTGAGAAGCTTCAAACACATTATCAACCGCCGTAACATCGCAACCAGCAACTGGATACCGCCCCTGGTCACGTCGAAAGTTCTCCAGTGCGATCTCTACCTGCCGCAACGCATTTTGTCGATCCACATCACGACTCTGGGCTTGAGCCGCACCAAAAGAAGCGTAGACAACGGCAGCCAAGATACCGAGGATACCAATGACGACCAAAAGTTCAATCAAAGTAAAACCACCCGGCTGGATTTGGGGTGTTGATAGCTGTCTTCGTCTAATCATAACCATTACACCCTTATCATACAGGATGTAGCGACCAGGCTTGCCTGTTACTCACAGAATTAATTCCACCCTTTCGCTATAATCGCCGCCTCAGCTGCGGCCTGTTCTGCCTCTTGTTTTGAGCGACCAGTACCCTGTGCGACTTGCTCAGAACGCAAAAAGACACCGATCGTAAAGGTTCGATTGTGGTCAGGGCCAGTCTGGGAGAGAGTCTGATACACCGGTGTGACTGAAACATGCTCTTGCGCGAGCTCCTGGAAGCGGCTTTTGGCGTCTTGCCACAGTCGCTTCTCAACTATTTCTTCTGTCCGAGCAAATAATTGCTCAGCAATAAAGATCTTGGCCGCATCATATCCTTGATCAAGATACAAAGCACCAATAATGGCCTCAAAGGCGTTGGCAAGGATGTATTGCCGAGCCCGACCGCTATCTTTGGCCTCCCCTTTTGACATTAGCAGGTAGTCATTAACACCCAAGGTAGCCGCGGCACTCGAGAGGGAGACCGTGTTAACCAACGCCGCCCGCACCGCCGTCAACTCTCCTTCGGGCTTCTCGGGGTATTTGCGATATAAAAAATCAGTAATGACCAGTTCCAAAACTGCGTCACCCAAAAATTCCAAACGTTCGTTATGACTCCACGTGGCTTCCCGGTGCTCATTAAGATACGATCGATGGGTCAGAGACGAGCGCAACAATTCTTTATCTTGGAATGTAGTCTTGACCAAAGCTTCCACTGCCGCTAGATCGGCGTCGTTCAATTCAGCACGGTACGTATCAGTCATAGTTCAATGCTCCTTTAGCTGGTAAAAGTGATAAGAGGTACGCTACCACTATTTGCGAGGCTTGCCAACCAGCATCGTCACCGCCTTAGTGACAATTGGCAGAATATCCTCGTAAAAATTGAGTGAAAGAATATCAGCTATCCGAAACCACCGCGCGTCATCCAGGCCACCCTTTTTTTGCAGTGTTATCTCTTCGTACGGTGCGTGCGCAAGGAAATAGTGGACCTGCTTACGCACCTTACCTTTATCTGGCTGCGAGGCTACGTACTCGTTGTGCCCTAACTCGCCTTCAATGGTGACCGAAAGGCCAATCTCCTCCTGCAGCGCTCGCACTGCACCTTGCTCCACTGTCTCTTCTTCTTGCACCTTACTTTTAGAGAGTGTCCAGTGACCAAAAATATCATGCACCAAAGCCAAATACATCTCGCCTTCAAATTCGGCATAGACGACTGCTCCAGCTAAGCGCTCAATCGGCATCTGATCAAACGGAACGTCCTTTTTCTTGCGCTTGGATTGCTCGTGCTTGCCGGGCTCACCAATCTCCTTGTAGATAGCGCCCAGTACGCCGTTAATAAAGCGGCCGCTGTTATCACCACCAAACTGCTTGGCTAACTCGATTGCTTCGTTGATAGCCACCTTGGCTGGCACTTCGCTGCGATCTCCAAATAATAATTCATATAGGCCAAGACGAAGGATATTGCGATCAACCGGCGAAATGCGCTCCAGCGGCCACTCCGGAGCGGCTTTTTCAATTACCAAATCGAGCTCTTTTTGCTTGCTCAAGACGCCATCTAGGAGTCGCTCCATGAACGGCAAGTCAGTCTTGTTGGGGGCAAATTCTTGTACATTGCGGGCCAAGACTTCGTGGGTTTGCTTGCGGTCAGTCGAGTTAAGGTCCCACTCAAAGAGGGTCTGCAGCACGATCGAACGTGAAAGGTGTCTATTGGCCATATGCTAAATGTACTATCATTCTTCAATAACTACCCTTAAGCTTAGCACGTCCGACTCTTGCCACCATTTGGTATATCCACAAACCCTCGCGCTTCGCGCGAGGGTTTGTAACTGCTTACTTCTGCTCTGGGGTCTGCGAGGTGTCAGTAGTCTCAGCTGATGTTTCTACTCCTGCTGGCGCTTGGTTTTCTGCTTGCTCTTCTGCCGCTTGGGCGCGACGCATCGCTTGCTTGGCTTGGATACGGGCGTCACGAGCCTCTTGGCGCGCTTTCATATCGATAACAATACGTCCTTTGTAGAAGCCGCAGGCCAAGCACATGTGGTGCGGACGGTAAAACGCGCCACAGTTCTTACACACCGCTAAATTAGGCGCCTTCAAGGCGTGGTGGGAACGGCGATTCCCGGTGTGGGACCGCGTACTGCGCATTCGTACTACCATAGATAAAAATTAGTTTGCTCTTAGCGCCGGCAACTATAGCAAATACTGACAAAAATGCAAGAAAAAGGGCCGAGCACAAGGCTCGGCACCGAGGTGGGTAGGTCCGCTCTGCAGCGGCGGACCGGGAACTGTGGTTGCTGCTCTCAGGCAACTTGTCGAGCTTGTCGCGCGGCCACCATCAGCGCGTTCGCTCGCCTTGTCTGCTCGAGCCTCGTCGGACAAGCAGAAAAATGTTTGAAATCAGCACGCGCAGGCGCTGAAATTACAGGATTTTCACCCATCTGCTCTTGCAGGCCGCAGTGGACTAAGTCCTGATTCTGATCCAACCCCCTGTTGTGGCGGCACCCTTGGCACAAAAACTGTACCGTTTCTTTTTCTTGCCTTGTCATTAACTTCTTTGCCCCTCATGAACAGCTTCGTCGCACTTGTCTCTCAAAGAACAACCCCCCTGGTGGCGACTTTTGACCAAGCAGGTTATCCAAATTCTACAACGTCTCAATATTTCTGCAATAAGTCCGCCGGTGTTGTGGGGATAGGCCGTATTGGGCGATAGCAGCGCGGTGGGCTTTGGTGCCATAGCCTTTGTGGGTCATGAAATCATAGGGGGTATAGCCGGCCCGCGTCGCGAGCCGGCCCATCTGCTGGTCACGAGTCACTTTTGCCATAATCGAAGCCAGAGAGATAATAGGCTCACTGCTATCACCGCGAATAATCGTCTCTTGTCGCACATACCGCTCTGGCGCCCGCAGACCGCCATCTAAGCGTACCACCACATCCGCCGGAACCAGATTGAGCTCTAGACTGACCTGGCGTAACCCCCGACGCAACGCCGCGTCAATAGCGGCGTTGATACCAATCCGATCGATGGCAGCGGCGGAGGTAGTGGTCACACTGTACACCAGCAAGCCACGCTGTCGTAAAATCCGGACCTGCTGGTATACTTCTTCTCGTCGCGCAGCCGAGAGCTGCTTACTATCAGCGACTTTTGGCAAGAGTTGCCAATTAAAGGTGGTAGGAGCGGCCACTATCCCGACTGCCACTGGACCAGCTAACGGACCGCGTCCGGCCTCGTCAATTCCGATGATCCAGGCGGATTTCGCCATACCCACACTATACCATCCCACTTCTGCTATACTGGTACTGATGTCAACAGCTTCACCGCAATCCACCTTTGTCCACCTCCATACCCATTCTCACTACTCATTACTCAACGCTCTCCCCACGCCCAAGGAGCTGGTAGCGGCCGCGGTCGCCGACGGTCAATCCGCACTTGCCTTGACTGATAATGGAGCGCTCTACGGTGCTATCGATTTCTACAAAGCCGCCACCAAAGCCGAGATCAAGCCCATCATCGGCCTCGACGCGTATCTCGCACCCCGCACTCGCTTCGATAAAGACGGCAATGTGGACAAGCCGCGAGCCCGCCTCGTGCTCCTAGCCAAGACCTTTACTGGCTACCAAAACCTCATCAAACTGGTGACCCGCTCAAACTTAGAGGGATTCTACTACCGCCCACGCCTCGACGACGAGCTTTTACAAGCACTCAAAGACGACTTGATCTGCATTATCCCCTCCTTCGCCGGTGAGATTGCGCGAGCGCTCAAAGAGAACGACGAGGAACGCGCCGCCGAGCGACTGGACTGGTATCGACGCACCTTCGGCGAAGATTGCTACTTGGAGATCAGTCATCACCCAGAAATATTTGACCATCAAGAAGTGCAGCATAAAATTCGCCACCTGGCCGAACAGACCCAAACTTCCCTGGTGGCTGCCCACGACGTCTACTACCTCCGACCAGAAGACCGGATTGCCCGCGAAACCCTGATCAAGATCCAAAACGGTGGCGTGGTCGATACCACCGATGACCATTCACTAGCTGAGAATTTCTCTTTCACTACCCAGGCACAAATGCAGGAATGGTTTGCAGATATTCCTGAGGCCCTGAGTAATACCAACAAAATCGCCGAGCAATGTAACGTCGAGATCAATATTGGTACGCACTGGTACTTTCCCAACTACATTATTGTGAGCGGTCGCGAGCCAGATGACGAGTTACACGTCACAGCGTACGAGGGTGTTCCCTGGCGTGGCCTCGATGCCAACGACCCAGCTATTAAAGAGCGACTCGACTACGAACTCGACATCATCAAGACCAAGGGGTACGCCAAGTACTTCCTAGTGGTCGGCGACCTTTTGCGGGAAGCGCGCGAGCGCGGCATCTTAACCACTATCCGCGGATCTGTGGCCGGTTCTCTTACCACCTATGTCCTTGGTATCACCAATGTAAACCCTCTCGAGTACAAGCTCCCCTTCGAGCGTTTCCTGAACCCCGAACGGCCTTCGGCACCTGACATAGATATGGATTTTGCCGATAACCGCCGTGATGAGATCATTGAATACGCCAAAGAAAAGTACGGGGCCGACAAAGTTGCTCAGATCGGCACCTTCGGTACCATGATGGCGCGAGCTGCCGTGCGCGACGTGGCTCGGGCTCTGGGACACCCGTACTCGGTCGGTGACCGTATCGCCAAACTCATCCCGTTAGGGAGCCAAGGCTTTCCGATGACCATCGACAAAGCCTTAGAGATCGAACCAGACCTGCGCGAACTCTACAAAAAAGACAGCGAGTCACGCGAAGTGATTGATCTGGCTAAACAGATCGAAGGACGCGTCCGACACCTCGGGGTCCATGCGGCTGGCGTGGTGATTGCGCCTGAGCCACTGGGTCAATTCGTTCCCGTCCAACCTGACCCGAAAACCGGCAAGTACATCACGCAGTACGAGATGCACAGCGTCGGCGAAGATGGGGTTGGTCTGCTTAAATTTGACTTCCTCGGTATCAAGAACCTCGCTATCTTGGCCGACGCGGTCGCTCGAGTAAAGGTCAATCGCGGCGTTGAGATTGATATCGAAAATATCCCCCTTGACGACCCCACCACCTTCGCCATCCTGGCTCGTGGCGAAACGATGGGCCTCTTCCAGCTCAACGGCTCTGGCATGACCGCGTTTTTGAAGCAACTCAAACCGTCCACTATCCACGATATCAACGCCATGGTCGCCCTCTATCGGCCTGGGCCGATGGAATCTATCCCTCAATACATCGAACGCAAACACAACCCCAACCTCATCTCCTACCTCGACCCGCGCTTAGAAAAGATACTTGACCTCTCCTACGGCGTAATTACCTACCAGGACGACGTGATGGCCATCTCGCGCGAACTGGCCGGTTACTCCTGGCTAGAGGCCGATATGTTGCGTAAAGCCATGGGTAAAAAGATTCCAGCCGTGATGGCTGCTGAAAAAGATAAGCTGATGCAAGGCTTTAAAGAGCACGGCCAACTCAGCCAGTCAGTGGCCGAGAAGTTATGGACACTGATCGAGCCCTTTGCTGCCTATGGTTTTAATAAAGCGCATGCCGCCAGCTACGGCCGGGTTGCCTACCAGACGGCCTATATGAAAGCCAACTTTCCGGTTGAGTATATGTCAGCTGTCTTGACGGCCGACTCGGGTGACACCGACAAGATCGCCGAGATTATCCATGAGTGCGACCGGATGGGTATCGAGGTCTTACCACCGGATATCAACGAATCATTCAGTGACTTTACCGTGGTGTCGGGCAAAGAGCACATCCGATTTGGCTTGACTACCATTAAAAACTTCGGCGCTGGTATTGCTGAGACCATTATCCGTGAGCGCGAAACCAACGACCCCTTTACCTCACTCACCGATTTCCTAAGCCGTATTCAGGACCGCAATCTCAACAAAAAGTCACTAGAAGCACTCATTATGACCGGCGCCCTCGACCGCTTTGCTGAACGCGGCGCTATGTACGAGCAAATAGATATGCTACTTGCCTTCAACCGCGAACACGCTTCTGGTCGCGAAGCGGCCCAAGACTCACTCTTTGCGGGTGTAACTGCGGTCAACACCATCACTCTGGCCGACACCCCACCAGCCAGTACCCACCAAAAGTTGGTCTGGGAAAAGGAACTACTCGGTGTGTACGTCTCTGGTCACCCACTCGACGCAGTCCAGACCGAGGTCGATAAACGACCGCGCATTGGCGCCATTATTGCCGACGGACGCAACGGTGTACCGGTAGTCACCACTGGTTTGGTGGAAAATATCCGCGAACTCCTGACCAAGAAGGGTGAGCGTATGGCTTTCGTGCGCCTCGCCGATCAGAAAGACGCCATCGAACTGACCGCCTTCCCCGAGACCTACCACACCTATCGCACCGTACTCCAGCCGGGCAATTGCGTCGCCGTCAAAGGTCGCCT
>SKHJ01000032.1 GCA_007116965.1 Candidatus Kaiserbacteria bacterium | reverse complement strand
CGTGGCGGTAAGCAGGCACCGGAGCCACCACGTTTTTCTCGGATGCAGCAGATGACAGTGGGGCCAGGTAATTTCTGGAACAACATGCTGACCACGGTTTTGGCCTTGGTCTTGATAGTGGCGGTCTTCTCATTGGTAGCCGATCGGCAGGATGAGCCAGAAGAGTTGACCATCTCTCAAGTCGTACAACAGGTCAAGGAAGGTGAAGTGTCTGAGATCGTTGTCCGAGGGGCGAATGTCGAAGTAACGTATACCGATGAAACTCGCCGACCAGGCGAAGCCCGGCGTGAGGTGGACGCTTCTTTCAGTGACACTTTGCGTAATTTCGGGGTTACTGATGAGCAGTTGGCAGCTATTACCCTTGATATTCAGCGGGAGACCGGGTTTGGTTTTTGGCTCGGACAACTGGCACCGTTCATATTCCCACTACTTTTCCTTGGTCTTATTATTTGGTTCATCTTACGCTCGATGAAGGGGGCGGGTATGCAGGCTTTGAACTTCGGTACCAGCAAAGCACGCATGATCGACCCGAACGATAAATCACAAAAGGTTACGTTTAAGGACGTGGCAGGCGCAAAGGAGGCCAAGCAAGAACTCGAGGAGATTGTCGATTTCTTGAAGCACCCGAAAAAGTTTTTGGATATTGGGGCACAAATACCCAAAGGGGTGATGATGATGGGCTCACCTGGGACCGGTAAGACCTTACTGGCGCGGGCAGTAGCTGGTGAGGCTGGCGTGCCATTTTTCTCTATCTCGGGTAGCGAGTTTGTTGAGATGTTTGTTGGGGTGGGTGCGAGCCGCGTGCGCGATCTCTTCGCTATGGCGAAGAAGAATGCTCCGGCCATCATCTTCATCGATGAGATCGACGCGGTGGGACGTATTCGCGGCACTGGTATGGGGGGTGGCAACGACGAACGGGAACAAACTCTTAATCAGATCTTGGTGGAGATGGATGGCTTCGAACCCAGTCAAAAGGTGATTGTAATGGCCGCGACCAACCGCCCTGACGTACTCGATCCGGCGCTGCTCCGACCAGGCCGCTTTGATCGACGAGTGACCATTGACCTACCTGACAAGAAAGACCGCGAGGCTATTTTGCAGGTGCACGCTCGCAAGAAACCACTACAGGAAGACGTCGATCTGACGGTTATTGCCCAGCGGACACCAGGTTTTTCTGGAGCAGACCTGCAGTCATTGATGAATGAGGCGGCTATTCTCGCTGCTCGCGAAAATCGGAAGAAGGTTGGTCAATTTGACTTGATTCGCTCAATCGAGAAGGTGATGCTTGGTCCAGAGCGCAAGAGTCATATCTTGAGTAAGCGGGAACGTGAGATAACGGCCTACCACGAAGCGGGGCATGCGTTGATTGCTTCGGTCTTACCGTATACCGACCCTGTCCAGAAGATCTCGATCATTTCTCGCGGTCGAGCAGCAGGGTACACCCTGAAATTGCCTGATGAGGACCGTCGCATGCATACGCGCAATGAATTCTTGGATGACATCGCTATGACACTGGGCGGGTACGTAGTGGAGGAGCTGATCTTTGGTGACCTGACTACTGGCCCAAGCAATGACCTGCAGGTCATTGCCAACTTAGCTCGGGACATGGTCACGAAGTTTGGTATGAGTGATGAACTTGGCCCAGTTGCGTGGGAAGGTACCGGCGGGCGCTTGATAGGTGGTGGCATGAGTGAGAATCGTGGCTTCTCACCGGAACGGGCTAAAGCTATTGATGATGAGGTCAGTCGAATCGTGCGTGAAGCCAAGCAGCGAGCTAAGGATGTCATTGAAGCACATCGTCCGGCATTGGATGCTATTGCCCAACGTCTCTTAGAAGTTGAAACCTTAGAGCGCGAAGAGTACGAAGCCATTCTCAAAGAGCAGGGGATTGAGATCCAGGATGCCTATAAGGTGCACCAAGAAAACCCGGCATCAATTGCTGACCCGAGTAAAAGCTTAGAACAGGCCGAAACAGCAACAGACGACCAAGAATAGTTATCAACAGCAACCGGTTGTGGTTTAGACTTCGATGCCAGAAAATATAAACATTGGGGGGCGTGTCGTAAGACCGCCTTTCTGTGTTTATACGACCCATAATTAGATAACTATTACATGAATTACTCATCAGTAACGACCTGTCACTGCTTGCTGGCAGTGCTGTTGGCAGGAGTGATACTCGCAGGTATTTTTACTGTCTCTCCCACATCGGCACAGGCGCAAGTGCAAGTGGAGACAACGGAGGTGTCTAGTTCATTCAGTGAGTTACGGCAGCGTATCGAACAACTACAAGCCCAACTAGTACTGTTGCAACAAGTGGTCTTATTTTTGCAACAGCGAAACGCACTCACGCAAGGGGAAGCGACTGATGCCACGGTGCTGGTAACGGTACCAGACATGACCGGCGGGGCACAGCTGGAGTCGTCATTGTCAGAACAGCGCGAGCGGATCGATGCCTTATCGGTTCGGATGGGCCCAGAGACTCGACAGTCAATCGAGTCGGCGTACGAAGATATTGCAGGCACAATGGCGAGTGATCCGATTGAAGCTCGCTCAATGCTGGCCGAATTACGCGGCGAACTTGATCGCATTGACGAAGAAGTGGCACAACGTCAGGTGAGTGGCCGTCTGGAGGCGGCGTTCGTGCGATATGAGGAGCTTGCATCTGAGTTTGCTACCAGCAGCGAACTACTAGCTACGTCTTCGGTAATTGCCTTCACGACTCAGTTCCAGGTGGCTCAAGCATCTATAGACCAAGCGCTATTGGTCGAGATCCAGGGTGGTACCGCCATAGCAGCATCATATCTCAGCAACGCTCATCGGATAATGGACCAGATCGAGGTTGCATTGGAGCGGGCTGTATTGCTACCTGCAGATTCTGTTGATAATGGAGAATCGGAGAACGAATGGGGTATTTTCAGTTGTGAACACGGCGGCGAATTTTTCGAACCCGGCAGCCAACGGACCAGTATCAATGAAGACCTTTACCGCATCTCTATACGGACAGGTGCCGAGTATCGTTGTCAGGATGGGTTGTGGGTAGTAGTAGCGACCGAGGAAAGTGAGCTTTCTTCATGCCCAGGTATTGATGGTCGTCTCTACCCTCACGGTACACGAGGTGTAGTAAGTACAAGTGGCCAGGTTGCAGGTCTGCAGACGACTGGTTCAGCTGATTTTATCTGCGAGGACGGTGAGATTGTGAGCTCGGGCGTTCGCCGGTCGACAAATATCCTCGGTAGCTTCTTTGGCTTCTAGGTGTTTTTAGATAGGTTAGAGCTGTTCTTCGCCAACGAGCAATCCATCCTCCATATGGACAAGGCGATGGCAGTTGGCAGCATACTCTCGCTCGTGAGTGACCATCACGACAGTTAGCTTGTATTCGCGGTTGAGACAGGTGATAAGGTCAATCACAGTTTGGCCAGACGCAGTATCGAGGTTGGCGGTGGGTTCATCGGCAAAAAGTATTTTGGGCTTGCCAGCTATAGCCCGAGCGATAGCTACGCGTTGCTGTTCACCGCCAGAAAGTTCACTCGGCAGATTATTGTACTTGCCACGCAAGCCAACTTCATCGATTGATTTATTCGCAGTACTGAGGGCTTCAGCGTAGGAAGCGCCACGCATTACGATTGGTAGTAAGACATTCTCGGCGGCGGTTAGGTCAGGTACGAGGGCGTAGTCCTGGAAGACATAGCCAAGCGTACGCAGTCGGAAGTTGGTCCGCTTGACTTCTTTTAGCGTAAGAATATCGACGCCGGCGACAGTGATTGCTCCTTCTGTTGGGGTATCGAGCAGTGAAAGTTGGTACAGCAAGGTCGATTTACCAGCTCCAGATTTACCCATAATACCAAGGTACTCCCCTTCGTGTACTGTGAGGTCAATACCTTTGAGTACTTCAGTGCGGAGATCTCCGGTACCAAACGATCTGCGTATATTGTGCGCTTGTATCAATTCCATATTATTTTCGTCCTAGGATAGCATTAAGCGTATTTTGCTTAACAATCAGCCAAGCGGGCACGAAGCCAGCTGCCAACGTGACAACAAACAAGATTATAAAGCGATTAAAAGTATCAAGTGGCTCAGCTACCAAAATGCCATCACTGAAAGGGAAGTCGATTGGGTTGCGGTCGAAGTACCCGACCAAAAAACCGTAGATGACCAGCGCTCCTAGTGCCGAGCCGATCAATACGTAAAAGGCGGCCTGCATCACATAGGCCATCTCAATGGCTCGTCGGTCGATGCCAATACCTTTTAAGATGCCGATCTGACGCCGCCTTGAGAGGGCGTTGATAAAAATAATGATAAAGATGGTGATGGAAGCCACAATAATACCAACTGCGCCGATGAACGCCCCGAGGATATTGAAGGTATTTTTAATATCCTGGATGAACTTAGGGAGCGCTTCGTCGAAGGTTTGGATCTTGCCATCGGCGTCAAAACCAAGTCCTTTGAGTCGTGCTTGGAGCGCGGTGGCATTCTCGAGACGTTCAGTACGCACTGAGATGCGGCTGACGTTGTGGTCATTGCGACCAGCGAGCCGACGGAGCTCGCTTTGTGACATAAAAACACTACTGGTCAGCTCTGCTACTTTCGCATCGACGATACCTTTGACGACAAACTCCTTGGTTGCGTTGCCGATGGTGACACGTACAGTATCGCCCGGAAACACGTCAGTCAGCGAGCTGGCGATATCTGGAAAATCCTCGGTATACCGATCAATCATCATAGCGCCAATGAGGATATACCCTTCCTCGCCGGGTACGAGCGGCTCACCTTCGGCCAGATTACGAGAGAAACCACCAACGATTTCTTCTGCCGTCGGGTCGATACCGACGATACGTGTACTGGTAATGTCTCGTTCGGCGCTGAGATTTCGTCGCGTCCGGTAATTGGCTTCAATGCGTGCGGGGATATCAAGGCGAGGGGCTACACCTAAAACCGAAGGGTCACTCTTTATCGTATTGATGAGCAGGGGTGATCGCAGAACGTAATCTTCGTTCTCAAGCGGGGTAATCACCAAGTCGCCGATTAGTTTCTCTTGCACCCCTCGCTCGGCGCCAGCGATTAACCCGACTAGGATTCCAGAGACTGCGACCAAGTTAAGAAATGTCAGCATCATCACAAAGATGATGAGAATAGTGGTCCAGCGGTTGGTCCGTTGGATTTGTCGTACACCGAGGAGTAGTCCAACCCGAAAGATCTCCATAGACACTAAGGGGCTATTACCACTGTCCCAACATCGATTCCATTGACAGCAGCAAAGCCATTACTACCGAGTAAGATAACTTCAACTGGTACGCGTCGTTCCTGCTCGTCACGACGCGTTCGGACGAATGTAGATTCGCCATCACTATCGAGGAAACCGGTGGGGAGACGGACAGCTTCAGGTGATGACTGAGTAATAATAGCAACATCTGCGTTGAGTCCTGAACGAAGCCAGGCGGTTTGTTCTTCCAGTCGTAAGAAGGCCTCAAAATAAGCGACCCCGTCGATATCGACCGGTAAGGGTGAGATAAACGAGATGGTGGCCGGTACCGGTTCATTACGTCGCGCATCAAAGGTGACGCGGGCGTCCTGGCCGACAGCTAGTTCGGTGATATCAATCTCTGGCACCCGGACCCGCAACTCAAACTGTTCAATCTCACCAAGTATAGTGATAACCGGGGCGGTAGCAATCGATTCGCCAGCAGTGATGTCAACGGTCGTCACCGTGCCAGCAAACGGAGCGCGAATGAGGAAATCGTCACGACGTACTTCAAGCCGCGCAATCCGGGCTTCGAGTTGGGCTATTCGCGCGTTGGCTTGCGCGATTTGCTCACTACGTGTCGGGGCAGTGTCACGATCGCGCTGTCGCTCGGCAAGGGCAAGGGCATCAGCCGCTGCCGCAATCGCATTCTCTGCGGTCAACTGAGCGGTCTGATAGCGATTGCGATTTACTAGGTACTGACTGCTGACGGTATTGGGAACGCTGATTTCCCAGCGTGTATTGTTATAAAAAAGGTCTTCGGTAAATCGAGCACGCAGTCCACACTCGCCAAACGGGACGGCTTGGGTGAATGAGACTGGCACGGTGGTTTCCTCCAGGCCGCTCACCCGCATTGAGAAACCAGAGTCAGCACCAGAACGAAACAGAACAAACTGATACGTGCCTTCATCAGCGCAACGATATGTGCCACTGATGGTCGGAGCAGGTGCGCGCTCTTGAGGATTAAGCGGAAACGCAGCCAGGTCTGTCGAAAGGAGGGTTTGGCGAGCGGTGTCAATGGCGCGCTGCTGTTCTTGCTGGACTCGCTCGAGCTGGGCGGCGGTAGCGGCTACGTTAGTTTCTGCAAAAGAGACCACCTCACTACTAGCTCCGCGCAGTAAGTCTTGTTGTTGAGCAATCGCTTCACTTAGTCCGGCCCGTGCCTCAGCTAGTTCTTGCTCTAGACCACGTGCTTCCAGACGAGCCAGGATTGTGCCGGCAGCTACCTGATCACCTTCACGGACAGCCACTTGTTCCACCATACCGGGAGAAGAAAAGGCTAGACGAGCGGTGCTCTCGCTGCGGATAGTGCCCGAGACATTGAGCGCTTGCTCTACGACACCGGTCTCTACGGTGAAGCTCGGACGATTGTTGTTTTGACTGGCAGCCAACCAGTCCCACACAAAGGTACCTGCCAGATAGATGGTGGCGACCAGACCAACCAGAGCAAATGTATACAGTAAAAAGCGATGAGCCATACTGAAACTAGTATAGCAGGTCGTTTAAAATAAATCTTTTCCCCGCATGCTTGCATCGGGGTAGTTCATTTACGTCTAAATATATATCTATGTGTGAGTAAGGATCTGTGGTAGCCCAGCTTCACATTGCTCGGAAATACTTTTGTGGTGCGCCAGTATTTTTAACGACCAAAGGGAGTATAAAAATATAAGTACTCTTGGAGTGCGAACCAGGGACCACAAAGGTCTATCTTTGGTAAAGTTTCGACTCGTT
>SKHJ01000035.1 GCA_007116965.1 Candidatus Kaiserbacteria bacterium | reverse complement strand
TTTTTGTTAGATTGTTGGTAAGCTAATCTGCTTAGCTAATAATGTTGAGAAGTGGCCGCTCCAACGGCCGCTTTTCTTTTGGTTAAAAGAAAAGCCAGATAGCTCCTTCTCTCCCAAGCTACCCTTCTCTGCACCCAACGAATGTTTGATACAGAGAAGGAACGCCTAGGCGTTCCTGTCTCCTTTACTTCCCTTCCTTCTCTTGTCGCTCAATAATCTTCTTGCGACTAAGTTGCTGCGCGGCATTCATTGAGTGCTGATAATACAGTGTCTTGAGTCCCAGCTTCCAGGCCTTGATGTAGAGTTGGTTGATGTCCTTCACTGGTGTATCAGGCGCGATCATCACGTTGAGTGACTGCCCTTGGTCGATATACTCACCACGGGCGGCGGCTTGCTCGATGACGGCGTTTTGGTCAATTTCAGCGAAAGTGCGGAAGACGGACTTCTCCTCTTCGCTGAGGAAATCGAGGTGTTGGACCGAGCCGTCGTTGTCGCGAATGCTGTCCCACACTTCTTTTTTGTCCTGACCCTTTTCAACCAAGAGGTCTTCTAAGAATGGATTCTTCAGCGTGGTCTTCATCTTCTGCACATCCTTGGTGTAGCAATTCGACCAGACCGGCTCAATACCTTGCGACACCTGCCCAAGAATAAAGGCCGAGGAGGTGGTCGGGGCGATAGCTAGCGTCGTCGTGTTGCGTCGGCCGTACCCTTTAAGTACTTCCGGCTCACCGAGCTCTTGGCCGAGCTGTTTGGTAGCTGCGTCGGCCTTCTCGCGGATCAGTTTGAACATCTCAACGTTCTTGGCCTCGGCTTCCTGACTCTCAAACGGGATCATATGTGACTGGAAGTACGAGTGATAGCCAAGCACCCCAAGACCCAAGGCGCGGTTGGCCTTGGCGAAATTGTACGCCCGCTCCATAAAGCTAAAAGCGCGTTCTTGCTCTGGATTACCCGAGTCACGCAACGCTTCAAGCTTCATAATGAATTCTTCCATCACACTATCGAGAAAGATGATCATCGTCTCGATCAGGTCGGTGTCTTTCCACGTGTCGTAGTGCAGCAGGTTGACCGACGAGAGGCAGCAGACGAACGACCAGTCTTCTTTGCTCGGCAACATAATCTCGCTGCACATATTGCTGGCGTAGATGCGCAGACCTTTATCTTTGTAGACGTCGACGGTCTGGTTGTTGGCGTTGTCCGAGTACATAATGTACGGGTAGCCCATTTCGCCTCGACGCTGGATAACCTTGGCCCAGATAGCGCGCTTCTCCTCGTCACCCTCGATCATTGCCTGCAACCACTCATCACCCACCGTTACGCCGTGGGTCAACTTCTGAATCGGGTTACCTTCGGTACCAATCTCGAGAAACTCCAAGACATCTGGGTGCTCGAGTGGTAAGTACGGTGAGAGGTGCCCGCGGCGGATGTGACCTTGACTGACTACATCGACCAACGTCTCAAACAGCTGCATAAAATGCACCGCGCCAGATGACTGACCACTGTTCTTGATCTCCGAACCGCGACCACGCAAGGCGCCGAAGTAGGCCGAGCAACCACCACCCATTTTACTCATCATTCCGACTTCAGCTTGCGTGTAGAGAATACTCCCCATACTGTCATCGATATACGAACCAAAACAGCTAATCGGCAAGCCTCGACCAGCACCGTAGTTGGCCCAGACGGGTGAGGCGAGCGAGATCCAGCCTTTGGACATATACTCAGTGAATTTTTCAGCGAAGCCTGCCTTACCAGTCAACTCTTCGGCTCGGTCGGCGATGATCTTAATGCGTTCTTCGGGCGTCTGCCCTGGTAAGAGATAGCCGCGCTCGAGGAAGAGTCGGCTACTGTCGTTGAGCCAGTACCAAGGTTCGGTGCGGTTTTTCATAGTGGTCGATGATTACAGTGCGGATAATTGGGTTGTAATGGTGATTAGAAAAGGTCAGCGCTGGTTACGCTCGCGCTACGCTTGTTGTAGTTGATGGAGCGTTTATTGAAGAAATCAACGTGCTTAGTGGCGATGACCTCGTTATCAAACCAATCGGTTTCATCGAGCAGCGCCTGGTGGACCTCAAAGATGCGCGGGAGGCCCACAGCTGCTAGCGAATTGTTGAGACGGTGCTTTACGAATTCCTTAACATTAGCAGCCGGCAAGAAATCTAATTCCCCTGCCTCGAAGATCCAGTCAATAATTGCTTCTTCTGCTTCGTAGGTATCCTGGCAGAAATTGATGATTTGCTGCTCCCAGTCAGCATTGAACCACTCGGGGTGCTCTTGCTTAATGAGGTTGATCAGGTCGATACCAAACAGACCATGGATCTGCTCTTCCTTGGAAGTTGCCTCTACGGCATTACTAATACCTTTGAACAAGTCCTTGTGCTTGTTGAAAGACATAATGATCAGGAACTGGGAGAAGAGCGACACGTGCTCGATAAAGAGGGAGAAGAGTAAGACCGATTGAGCGTATTGCTGGTTCTCCTCGGTGCGCGAGAGCGCTAACACTCGGTCGAGGTAGGCGACGCGCTTCTGTAGCGCTGGTATACCGGAGATCTTCTTAAATTCGTCATTTAGACCAAGAATCTCCAACAGGTGTGCATAGGCGTCCATATGGCGTACCTCACTCTCAGCGAACGTGGCCCCGACGGCGCCAATCTCGGGCTTCGGCATTTTTTTGTAGACATCGCCCCAGAAGGTCTTGACCGCTACTTCAATTTGCGCGATAGCTAACATCGCGTTCTTAATGGCACTGCGCTCAACGTCTGTCACGTCGACATGGAAATTCTGGACATCACTGACGTACTTGAACTCGGTATGGATCCAGTACGAATGTCGGATGGCGTCGACGTACTCGCGTAGCTCTGGGTACTCGTACGGACGCATATTAACCCGCTTCTTGAAGAGATCACGCTCACGCAATTTCTTTCGTTCGTTGCGGTAGATGATGTACGCCTTAGCGGTATCGAAGTATCCGACCTCCATCAGCGCCTGTTCGACGAGGTCTTGGATTTCCTCGACCGCTGGGTACCCGTCAATACATTTCTTGCTCAACGAGCTCCCCGGCTCAGCAGTGCTGGCCTGGACGCACATTGAGATAACCTTTTGGTAGGCGAGATCGGCGACTCGAGTTGCTTCTTTTTGGTCAACCTCTGGTTGGGCTTCAGCGAGGGCGCGCGAAATAGCGTTTACGATCTTACTCAAATTAAAATCCTGAATACTACCATCGCGCTTGCGGATGTGTTCGATCTTCATGGGGACGAGTGATTACGTTAGTGATTATTATTAAGGGTTAGCAAAGCTACCTCGCAGATCAAACATAAGTGGTGGTGGTCAGATACTGGCTGAGTATCTGAAAGTATCAGTTATGTCTGGCAACGAGGTGTAATACGATCGCGTAACGCTAAGAAAAGGCCCGTGCCTATAGATAGCACGTAGAGGACCAGTGTATAGCAAGAGCGCGTCGTACCTCCGACACGCGGCGAAGCGGAAATCGTCGCGTTACCCTATAGTAGACTGCCGGCTGGTGATGCCAAAATCCTTAGGCTGTGGATAAGCCGCCAGGTAGCCAAAATATCCCAATTTTGGCTACAGCCGACTACAGGTTTGCTAGCTCGGCAAGGGTGTCGCTTGCTTTCTTAATATTGTAGCAGACGGACAGAATCCAACCTTGGAGGAAATCATGGACACCATAGCAGCTGAGTACTATTACCATGTCCAGCATGGTGTGATAGTGAAACAAGATGAACTAGAAAGGGTGTACGGGGAGGAAATAGTTCGGTTTGCACTGCTGCGGCCAGAACCTTTCAGCTTGAAATTAGGTTTTCCACTCAAGAAAATCCAAACCGTGCGAACCGGTTCGAGCGAAGGTTCCGAGATCAAACCCCTACCCTCAGACGAGGAGTGGAAGAATGTTTTGGCAGAGCTAGAAAAGCCGACACCTAACCATCGCAGCATTAGGCTTTAGCACGCTGAGCGAAGAAGAGTGGAGGGTATTTTACGTTCAAGCGACCTGTTGGCAATAGCTGCCGAACTCCACTACTTCCACTACCATCAGGATGATGGCGCTACCGTGAGGGAAACGCTGTACCAAAAGGCCCTCGCGCTTCTCACCAGCGTAGCCATGCTTAAGAACAATTGTTCAGTGGATTCGGCTGAGGCATTCCTCCTTGACTTGCTGCAAGGACGAGCCAAGCGTTCGAGAAGGAAGAGTAGCTGATACTGCGCGCTGATGTCACTGGAGTGTGACGCAACGGCACGCGAACCCTAGGGTTCGCGTGCCTATTTCTTTTCTTATTAAAAGTAGATGGCCTATTTCTGTTGCAAGCTATCGCGAATTTCGCGCAACAACCTCACCTCTTCAGATGGTTCTTTGGGTTTTTCTTCCTTCTTTTCTTCTTCCTGCTTGCGCTCAAGCTTACTCATGGCCTTGATGACCAAAAAGATAGCAAAAGCAATGATAACAAACTCGATAACTGATTGGATAAAGACGCCGTAGGTGACATCCACCTCGCGGATTGTCACCGCCTTATCACTAAAGTCGATACCGCCCATAAAGGCACCAAACAGGGGCATGACGATATTATTTACCAGCGAGGTGGTGATTCGGCCAAAAGCCGTACCGATGACGACAGCCACGGCCAGGTCGATGACGTTACCTTTCATCGCAAAAGCTTTAAACTCCTCTAAAAATTTCTTCATAACAAAATATGACTAAACCTTACTAATGAAGTTTAGTATACGGTGCACTGAGCAAAAAGCGAGTGGCCCTAAGGCTGCTCGCTTTTTGTCTTAAGAAGGTTACTGGCCATGTGTGTGGCCACAGGCAGTATTTACCCCACCGGCTGGATTTTTGTCTTTGAAATACCACGCTGCCATCGCCGTGGTGATTGGTACTGCCAAGATCAAACCAATACTACCAATAATTATACGTAAGATTTCGGCTGCCACTATCTCTTGGTTAAGTGACATCATAAGCGATGAATTGCCAGCAGAAAATAACAACACGATTGGTAACGCTGCTCCTACGTAAGCCAACGCTAAAGTATTAACCAACGACCCAACGTGATCACGACCCACGCGGATAGCTCGCTGATACAACTCCTTGAAGCCTAGTGAATTATTAGCGGCCCTAAGTTCTTGTACGACGGAAGTCTGCGTAATCGAAACGTCATCCAGCACGCCTAATAAGCCGATGATCATACTGCCGAGTAAGAGTCCACTAAAGTCTAGCGCACCACCCGTCTGGAAATTTAAGAACACCGAAGCATCAGAACCAAAACCAGTCAACCGCATCGCAGTGACCCAGTAGGCGGCGATGGCGCACGTAACAAAGATAGCGCTGACGGTACCAGCAAAGGCAATGGCTGAGCGAGGATTGATACCGTGTGTCAAGAACAAGATCAGCGCTAACACAATAATCGAGACCCCAAGACTAACCCAAGCTGGGTTATAGCCCGCCAACAAAGCCGGTACCAAAACGAAAAATATCGCCAGCAAGCTGAGACCCAAGCTCACTAAGGCCCGAATGCCTTTCTTTCCCGCAAACCAAAGTACGAGACCAACGAGTAAGACAAAAATACCAAACAGATGCCCACGGCGTTCAGTATCTTTAAAGGCAAACCATTCAAAACCGTCGATGGCCTGCAAACGATTGACAATGATTCGGTCGCCTTCTTGTAATCTAACCAGATCATTATCGAGCACTACCACTTCCCCAGCCCGTTCACCCTCCAAAAGACGGATCAGCAACTTCTGAACGGTAGCAGTGGCATCGGTGCCAGTAATCGGTCGCTCGTATTCCTCTTCGATGGTGACTACTTCGGCTCGAACCGTTTCTTGCAAGTCTTGGTGTACGGTCTGTGCTAAGAGGACAGCCGGGCCAGCGTTACCCAAAAGTAGAAAACCGACAACCACCTTAACCAAGACTGAACTCATAGCATACACCTGCCGTAGTTACGACCGACCAGCTAGTGAGCTGCGCAGGAACCAGGCCGCTTTTTCGTGGGTCGCTAAGCGTTCAATAAAGTAATCGGCGGTCGCTTCATCGCCTCCTTGTTGTACCACCGGTATCTGGGTACGTAAGAATCGACACATTGCCTCGTGATCTGCCATAAGCGCTTGCAACATCGCCACGTCGCTTAGTTCTACCGTCACACTCTCTTCCAAGCTGGCGAGCTGGAGCATCTCCGCCAGGGTCACCGGCGGCCACATCCCTAAGAAGCGAATGCGTTCAGCTGTCTCGTCGTTGGCTTCAGCAATATCCTCGTACTGCTTTTGAAACATTTCATGCAAAGGACCAAAGTCAGGCGACACCACATTCCAATGAAAAGCTTGTGTCTTCATGTATAGGACAAACGAGTTAGCGAGATACTGTCGCAGCGCCTTGACGGCAATTTCAGTGCCAGCTGCTTCCATGCCAATATTTACGTTCATATATTTATTTCAATTACCATTACTAATTAGAACAGGATTCGTGCCATATGAAAACCAAAGCCCGCGCCAATCAAATAGACAAAAATGAGCGCAATGGTTAGGGTGGTCGAATCCATAACTCACCCAGTATACCGCAGGCCATTACCTAATAAAACCACGCTGGCCTCGACAAATCACCACAAAACCAGTATAAATATGGCCACGCCCTGCTCATTCTCTTACTACGTAAGCTAGGGCAGGTTCGTACATGACGACAATCTGGCGACTATGGTGTAATGGTTAACACTCAAGTTTGTGGCACTTGCAATTCGGGTTCGATTCCCGATAGTCGCCCACGCGCAGGACCCCGTAAGTGGTCTTTTGCGTGTGGGCGACTATAGTAAGCAAACAGTTTTGCTTGCGTCGGGGATCGAAGGCCGCAGCCATGTGGCTCTGCCACGGGCGAGGCGGGGTCGAGAACACTTGGTAGATTTGGAGCTGGAAGCGAACAAATATACTTAGTGATTCGTGACCGAACTTCCCGATAGTCGCCCTTGAGAAAATATGATTAATATGTTCCCAGAAATGGAGATATTTTAATTCTAGCCAAACGATACCCGAAACTCAAACCGAGTACTAGACATTTTTTTATTTTAGCAGTATTGTTCGAGACAGTTTTAAGCTCCTTCTCTACCAGTTCCATCAATCACAGCAAGAGGAAGTCTGATGATCAGAATTCTCAAAGATGAA
>SKHJ01000031.1 GCA_007116965.1 Candidatus Kaiserbacteria bacterium | reverse complement strand
ATTCAACTTCACTACCAGAACCAGAAGCATTGACACACCACGCGTTACCATTAGATAAAGTGGCGGCGACCGCAAACTGGGTGTCAGTAGAACTACAGTGGATAACACCAGCATCCATGGTCGTGTCCGGATCACTAACGTTAAACGTTAGGGTGGCAAAATTTTCGCCAAGACTAACCAAAAGCTCATGTACATCATCGGGATCTGCAGAATCAGTACACATACCAGAATAGGTAAATTGGTTCTGGTTGTAGAAGATTTGTGCAGCTGAGGCGGCTGAATTGAGCGTCTGCTGGATACTACGATCCTGCGCGCTCTGCTGGGCGCCAGACAGCGAGGTCAAGACAACAGCGGCCAAGATACCAATGATGGCGATCACCACCAAGAGCTCGATAAGGGTAAAACCGCGTGATAAAGCTTGTTTCATTATACGTTTACTTATATTTAGGACTTGTAAGTTTTTACCGGTGTATCCAGGTATCAGCTGTATACCTCGATACCGTAACCGGAATGCTCCACGTTGCCGTGGCTCTCCTAATTATACGTGGTTTGGGACGTCTACTATGGCGGCCTGTGGACAACTTACTACCTAGAAGGTCGTGGTCATATTGTAGATCGGCATCAAAACCGAGGCCAAGAGGGTACCAACACCCAAGCCCAGGAGAAGAATCATCGCTGGCTCGATGAGGCCAATCAGGGTATCGACGGCGTTGTAGACCTCACGGCGGTAGAATTTGGACAAAGTCTCCAAAATCTCGGGCAAGGAGCCTGTCTCCTCCCCGACCTTCGCCATCTGCGAGAGTACACCAGGTATCTCCGGGTACTCAGCTAGGGCGTCGGCAAAAGAGCGGCCGGCTTTGACGTCCGCCAAGACCTCCTGCAGGAGGTCTTGGTAGACCAAGTTGTCCACCACTTCAGCGGTGACATCAATAGCCTGCACCATCGGCACACCACTTTTAACCATAGTCGACATGTTGTCACAAATGCGAGTGAGGTAGAGCTTCTTATTTAGATCACCGATGTACGGCAAGGCCAACTTCAGCTCATCGAAGGCGCGTTGGCCGGGCTCGGTCTGCAAGAAACGCCAGGTCAAAACCCCGACAAAAGCTAAGACAATAAAGATAATCCCGACATAATTGACCAGGAAGTCAGAAATACCAATAACGATGACGGTATAGATCGGCAATTCCCCACCGCTATCGATTAAGATACCAGCGATCTGTGGGATGACCGAGGTCAACATCAGGGTCATGACGATAATAAACACGCCAATAACAAACGCTGGATAAACCAGAGCATTCTTGGCCTTACTGGTCATTTCGTAGGTGCGGTCAAGATAATCGGCCAGATAGGCAAAGGTCTTTTCTAGCGTACCAGTTTCTTCGCCAGATTTAACCAAACTGACGTAGAAGACCGAGAAAACGTGTGGGTGCTGAGCTAGGGCCCGGGAAATAGAGCTGCCGCCCTGTAAGTCTTCAACCATAACGTTCATCACCCGTTGGAGCTCTTTGTTCTCGATCTCGGTCCCCAATAACTGAAAAATGCGCAAGGGAGAAACTTGGGCCTCGAACAGCGTAGCGATCTGGCGTGAGAGAATGACCAGGTCTTTGGTCGGGACGGAATTGAAGAGTTGGATATCAACATTCAATGAACTGAGTAGTGAGCTCTTTTTATCCGCGACGTCAACCGAAATGACTGAGTAGCCACGATTCTTAACAGCGCGAATAGCCGCATCTACGGACGTAGCTTCAACGGTTCCTTCCCGCTTGTTACCTTCGTTATCGTGGGCTAAATATTTATACAACATGGTACTAGATCAGACGCTCCAGCGCCTTGGGATTGAAGGAATGCGCAAAAGCGTCCTCTACTGTGATGATACCCTTCTTGACCAGATCAACTAGTGAACGGTTCATATCAATCATACCGTGCTCAAGACCGGTCTCAATAACAGAATTGATCTCATGCACGCGGTCCTCTCTGATGAGATTTGCGATCGCAGTGTTATTGACCATTAGCTCAAAGGCCGGCACGCGACCACCATCGGTACGAGGAATCAGTCGCTGAGAGAAAATACCGATCAACGAACCAGCCAACTGGATGCGGATCTGGTCTTGGGCTTCAGCGGGCACTGAGTCGATGATACGGTTGATTGATTGGGCGGCATTGTTGGTGTGCAGGGTTGAGAGAACCAGGTGACCAGTTTCAGCAGCAGTCACAGCAGTCGCGATGGTCTCACGACTACGCATCTCACCGATCAAGATAACGTTGACGTCCTGACGAAAGGCGGCATGCAACCCGTCCTCGAACGTCAGCGTATCGACACCAACCTCGCGTTGGTCGACCATGGACATTTTTGGTTTATAGATGTATTCAACCGGGTCTTCGATAGTGACAATGTGTTCGGCACGGTTCTCATTGATATGCTGTACCATCGCCGCTAAGGTGGTCGACTTACCTTGACCGACCGGTCCGACACATAAGAAGAAACCTTGTCGTTTTTGCGCAAAGGCATAGAGGATGGGCGGTAAGCTCAAATCCTCGATAGTCTTTACTTCATCGGGGATAAAGCGCATTACGATGCCAGGATACCCTTGCTGGTTGAAGGCATGGCCACGAAAACGAACGCCAGACTCAGACTGGTACGAGAAGTCGACTTGAAGTTTTTCTTCGTAGGTCTTTAGGTGATGTTCCTGCATCATCGCCTTACCGAAGCCAACAACATCTTCGGTGGTCAAGACTGGCCGATCATCGACTGCCATCAGCTTACCCGTCACCCGAATGGTCGGCTTGTGTCCTACCGCAAAGTGAAGGTCAGAAGCGTCGCTGTTGAGAACGACATCAACGAGACTGGTCAATTCTTGTTTGTAATTCACTGCCATAGCAAAATTTGTTACTGCTGCTTGGTGTTAGCCAGTATCTTCTCTACTTTCTCGACGACTTCGCTGGGAATATTTTCGGCTTTGATGATGTAATCGTGGGCTCCAGCCGCCGTAGCCTCGTCGATGTCTGATTTTTGTCCTTGGTTTGACAGCACAACACACACGGCACCACCACAAAGTCCGTTGTTTTGAACCTGCTGCAAAAATTCGACACCAGACATCCCCGGCATCACCATATCAACCAAAATAACATCAAAAGACTCGCCGTTCTCAAGTAATTGTACTGCCTTATCTGCTTGGTCCACCGAAGACACCTCGTGATTTGCCTCAGTAAACTTGGTGGCGTACATATCGCGCAAAAAGACATCATCATCAATCAGTAGTATTCGCATATACAGGTATTATACGTCTTCAAACGTGTTGGTTTCTAAGTTATCGACATCTTGTACCAATTGTTCGGTAATGTTCTCCATACCAACTTTGGTACCAAACATACTCATCTGTTCGTACGGGATGACGTGATTGAGCGCCTTTATGATGGCGTCTTCCTTCATAGTCATAAAGCCCTGCTCTCGAGCATGCTTATACATCTCCTCCTCAGAAGCACGCTTCAAGATCAACTCTTGCATTTTTTCGTCAACTTCGAGCGTTTCCATCACCGCGACTCGCCCTCGCATACCCGTGGCACACCCTGGCGTCGATTCGGGATGGAGTACAGTGCGGCCTGCTGGTATGCGCTTATGATATTTCTCCGGTAAAGTAGCAAATTCTTTTTCCATCATCATCTTCATCGCACTATCGACTGGTTTTTCAATGCCAGTACCCTCGCACACCCGCTTAGCCAAACGTTGGGCAATAGCGAGCTTTAAGGTCGGCGCGATCAGGTACGGATCGATACCCATATCCATAAGACGAGGGATAACCCCAATGGAATTGTTGGTGTGGATGGTAGATAACACCAGGTGGCCAGTTAGGGCCGCCTGGATGGCCAACTGAGCAGTTTCGCGATCGCGAATCTCACCAACCATAATGATGTCGGGGTCCTGTCGCAACGCAGCTCGCAAACCGTGAGCAAACGTATACCCAATCTCTGGCCGCATCTGTGACTGGCTGACGCCGTCGATATTGTATTCGACCGGATCTTCAAGCGAGAGGACATTTTTGGTTTCTCGATCGACCTCACTCAACATCGTGTAAAGCGTTGTCGACTTACCTGAACCAGTTGGTCCTGAAATGAGGATGATACCGTACGGCTCATTGATCATTCGTCGAATAGATTCTAGGTGGTGCGGTGAAAGGCCGACGTCTTCCAAACTGGTGACGCCTTGCTCGTTATCAAGGATACGCATCACCACCTTCTCACCCTGGTTGGTCGGCAGTGTTGAGACCCGGAAGTCAATCTGTCTCCCGTCAAAGGTGGCAGAGAAACGACCATCCTGGGGTTTACGCCGTTCATCCAATCGCATTGAGGAAAGAATCTTGATACGAGCCACAACCGCCGAGTGTGTGTTCTTGGGCAGTTCGAGCGAGTGCACGAGCGAGCCGTCCACCCGAAACCGCACCGTCACGATCTTCTCGGCCGGCTCTATGTGAATATCGGATGCCCCGCCATCAACTGCATACCGCAAAATAGTGCCGACAATCTTGGTTACCGGCGCATCTTCTTTAATATTATCGAGGTTCTCTGCCGCCCGTTGCGCTTCTGCTTGCGCGGCCTTTTCTTCGGCTGCGGCGTCTTCATTGTCTTGGATTGACGTCAAAACTTCGTCAACCTCGCCGGTAAGTGACTCGTACTGCTCGAGGGCTGATTCTAGATCAGCCTTGAGCATAAAGACAAAGCGATAGCTGAGATTATGCTTGGTACTAATGAAATTAAGCACCTCTCTGACCTGAAGATTGTCTGGGTTGTTGGTACCAACCAACAAAACCTGGTCACTTACCTCAAGAGGAATAATGCGATAGTGTTCGGCTGATTCTTGAGGGATGTACGAGAGTACCTCGTACGATATTTTGCTGTCGGGATTGTAGGGGTAGGCAGGTACATCAAAGTATGAAGCTAGGTTGTCACGCAGAATATCCGCGGAGACTCCAGCCGCCAAAGCAGCTGATTCAAAGTCCTGTCCTTGTTCGCGGATCGCTTGCTGTATTTGCTCAGCTACGTCCTCAGCAATAAGTCCATACTGTAGAAAATGCTGGAGTGCATCCATAATGAACTAGTTGGGGAAGAATGGGTTAGCTCGTCCTTGAGGTAATTGTGGCACTGGCTCAGTGACCGATCGCAAGGCTCGGAATTCGGGTTGACTCAGTATTTCCACATCAAGACTTAGGGCCCGAAGGGTAGCCTGTTGCTGACGATAGGTCTGGATATTAGCTTGTACTGATGACGAGCCGTTGATATCAAGCGCCCGCTGACTCGTTTCTGAGTACATGTACCAGCCCAAAGCACCAACAATCAAAATGCCGAGGATAATGAGTAGATTTTGCAGTGTCTGAGTCATACTAAACTAATTATTCATTAAGGTCAGGAAAAGCAAAGGTGCGCAGAGTGAGGGTAACTAACATCTCCTCTTCCTCGTCAGTGGTTAGGCGCATATCAACTGGACGCAAGAGATAGGCGTTGGCTTCAAAGGCGGCGACCAGACGCTTAACATCGGTATAACTGCCGGCAGCACTTACTTGAAATGTACGGCTGACCCATGGCTGGTTGGTGGTACGATCTTGTTCGTTGTACGATAACTGACGCAAGTCCATACCTATCAAATCGACATATCGCTGGATATCTCGTTGTACAAAGACTGGGTCAATACTACTGGGCAAAAAGGTGGTGAGAGCTGTCCGATCACTGCTAGGAATGCCCTCGATCCGACTTACTAATTGTTGTAGTAGGTTGTTTACTTCGTCAGCTTCAGCAATGGCTGTGTTGTACTCCTGTATCTGATCCTGAACAACCCGAATGTTGGTGAATTCAGGGTATGCATAAAAGAAAATGATGCCAAGACCACAGAGGAGGAGTATGACTTGCAGTAATACTGATGAATGTTTCATAGGTGTAGCTGATTACTCGTCTTCAAACTCGATTGCTTCATCTTCTTCCTCGGTAAAGTCTATGGCTGTCACTGGTTCCAGGACCGAAAGAACGTCTTGCGGGGTGAAAGGCAACTCGGTAGCGCTGGTCTGTAGCTCTAATGACATTGTCACAATGTCGTTGGTCGCAAAGATGGCGAGGAGCGAAGACAGATCGCTCTCGCCACTAGCAGTAGTAAGGGCGTCGCGTTGCAAGCGAACATCATCGACTGTGATTGCTTGTAGCAATGGTAACTCTGCGAAAACATCACGTTGGAAGAGTGTTGTACCAAAGCTATCGGCTACGGCTTCAATGTTGAAGGAAATACTGTCGTCATTGGCCCTTTCCATACTCATCGAACGGAAGACCACTGATTGCGCTACCGACCGTTCGAGACCATCGAAGACCGATTGCAGGGAGGCCGAACTAGCAAACAGGGTGTTGGCTGCCTGTAAGTAGCGGTCAAACGTGACCACGCGATCCATTTCAGCTTGACTAAACTGTGTCCTGATCTGATCAAGTTGCGATTCACGATCTTGCTTGATACCGATGACATATTGGGAAAAGAAAAACATGCCAGCCGCTAACAGTAGTGCCCCGAAAAATAAGATGAAGCTAACATAGCCAAATAAACCCAAGTAGCGACCCTGTCCGATCGGGCGCGATGCACTTGGGGTCTTTTTGGGAATGAACGAACCGTTAGGGCCAGCAGGCATATACTCTATTATATGTGCTTTGCTAAAAAAATACGGTCGTAGCTGTGGACAGTCTACTCAAAAGAGCGTAGGGCCGCTCCGAGTGCGACTGCAAAACTAGGGCCAATCTCGGTGACCACATCTTCCATAAATGCCGGATATCCGACTTTAGTAAACGGAGCACCTACGGTAATCTCACGTCCGATCACTTCAGCTACGAACTGTGGCATACCCGTAAAGGTCGCGCTACCTCCAGCTATTACCAAGCGGTCGATCTGTAGCTGATGGCTGGTTTCGTACTCTTCGAGTACTTGCTTGACTTCGATTAGGGCGCGACGGAAAGCTTGTTTATGGGTACGAATGACTCTCTGACCAATATCTGAATCACTATCAAGCGACCGCTTTTGCAGTTCTGCCTCAGCAAAGGTACACGATAACTCTTCAGCTATCTGTTGCGTGGCTGCAGCTCCGCCTACACGTATACGGTGAATCTTCTCTAAGAGACCATTACGACTGATATATAGTTTGGTAGCACTACCTCCTAAGTCAATGACCGCTACCCGGACCCCTTCTGCTCCATCTAAGGCACGTAAGATGCTAAAACACTCGATCTCAGTTGGTTGGTCGGGCATATTGGTACTTTTCATCAAGTTCTGTAGACGATTGAGAATGTCGTTCT
>SKHJ01000024.1 GCA_007116965.1 Candidatus Kaiserbacteria bacterium | reverse complement strand
TTAGGACAGTACTGTCCTAATGACGGCGGGGTCACGAACACGTTTAGGACTTGCTGATAGTATAGCGAGACCACCTTCTTTCGCCGTGACGAATAACCTCCCCACTGTCTATCAGACTATTAAGGTCACGTTGGATCGTCTTCTCACTACAGTCGGTAATGACTTCAGCTATGTCTTTGATAGTGGCCTCGCCCTTGGCTTCAAGGACAGTTTTGATGCGGTCAATACGAGCCGGCGCGGACTGTGGACGGTAGGCAGCGCGGGCATGGGAGCTCATATCGCCCGGAGGTGGTGTACTGCGTACCAGCGTAGCAGGACCACTCGCAGACGGCGCGCTCTTGGTGGATGAGCGAGGTAGGTTGGCTTTGGTGGTCTCTGGTTCGCGCCGATCTTCCTTGGCTAGGTAATGATTGCGGACAATTCGTTCGAGAGCATCGATCTCAGCGGTAATGACCCGGTCGACCTCAGCCGTAACCACGCGCGCCGCGCTGGCCAGATGGAGAGCACTTTCTAGCGCGACCACTGCTTGCATAAACTCGAAGAGTTGGTCTTTGGCCTCATACTCATGGAGTGCTAAGGTGGCGATAACCGTCTCATGGAGTCGCATCGCTTTGTCGCTAAGATTGCGATGATGAATGGCGGTGGTGTCAGCGGGTGATATATACGACAACACATAAAAGACAACCGAGGCAATACGTTCGGCTCGCTTAAATACTTCGTTGTAATAGTGATTATTTGCAGACAGTCTTTTTAGAGACAGAAAACTGTCTTTTTCAAACTCTGGGTTCATATTGTGTCTTTGACTTACGAGGTCGTTACTGTTGTAAGAGACGGGCGACCTTCTGTCTTCTATAGTACTGACTTTTACTGACTCAGCAAGCTGTCAGGGGTATTAATCTGTGGTGCGATATACGTTTATGCACTGCCTGCTTTTGCGAGCTTCGTGCTATGATGAACGGTAGTGTATAAGCGTTCCGTGCATCTAGTGGAGGTCACGGTACCGTACAGATTATTAAGTAATAGACAGAGTATTTGTAAGTCGAAGTATCTCGTACGTGGCTCGGCCAACTGGTCGTTGTCAGTGCGATAGCTATCGGTTGGTAGATTATGGTATGACGCGGAGCAACAACAAACGTAAGAAAGGTGCTGCAGCAGAACGACGACCGTGGTTTGATGATCTTTCCCCGGCCGCCAAGCAAGCCATCGCCGCAGTGGGGGTGGCGGTTTTTGGCATCTTCTTGGTCGCCGCTATGCTGGAATACGGAGGCTTGGTCGGTGAGTATGTGCGGCTCGCACTGGTGTGGTTGTTTGGCCTGGGAGCTTGGCTGGCTCCGCTGGTCTGTGTGGGCTATGTCGTCACCTTATTACGTCCGCGTGAGGACGAGAGTATCAGCTTGTCAAAGGTCTTTGGTATTGCGCTTTTGTTTATGGGAGCGCTCGGACTCCTCGAACTCTCAGAAGTAGGACGTGGTGGCGTGGTAGGACTCGGACTCCTCTGGCCACTTGCTTACTTGGTCGGCAGCCTCCTTTCAGGAGTAATCCTGGTGGCGTTGGCTCTGGTCGCGTTGGTGTTGATCTTCAATACCGGCCTGCGCTGGCCACGTTTTGGGCGCGCTGAGACTGACGAAGATGCCTTTGCTGATATCGAGCAAATGGAGTTTCCGGCTGAACCTGAAGATGACGAAGCGCCCGCTGAGGCAGAGGTAGATGAGCACACCGAATCTGAGGGTACAGACGATGCCGAGCAACCAAAGACAGGCCGAGGCCTTAAAGAAAAGCTCGGCCTTGGCGGTAAGGCGGCGGGTTTTGTGGTCAGTAACTTTAGTGGTCCATACGACCCGCCTCCCCTATCACTCTTAGGTAAAGACCGCGGTAAAGCCAAAATCGGTGACGTGAAAGTCAACGCCAATACCATCAAACGAACGCTTCGGGAGTTTGGTATTAACGTGGAAATGGACACGGTCGAAGTCGGGCCAACCGTGACCCGCTACGCCCTCAAACCAGCACAAGGGGTAAAGATATCCCGTATCGTTGGCCTACAACGCGAGCTCGAGCTCAACCTGGCTTCTGGCACCTTGCGTATCGAAGCACCGATACCAGGTAAATCACTCGTCGGTATTGAAGTGCCAAATCAATCAACTGCAATGATCGGCCTGGCCTCACTCCTCTCTTCGCCGGAATACACCGACTCGCCCAAGCCACTCTTGACCGCGCTCGGTAAGGACATCACTGGTCACCCCCACTTCGCCAACGTAGCCCGGATGCCACACACCCTGATCGCAGGTACCACCGGCTCGGGTAAATCGGTGATGATTCACAATCTTGTGGTCTCGCTCCTCTTCCGCAATTCACCAGAGCAGCTCCGCTTTATTATGGTCGACCCGAAGCGAGTGGAGCTCACCCTCTACAACGGTATTCCGCACCTCCTTACACCGGTCATTACCGACGCTAAGAAGGTCTTGCTCTCATTGAAGTGGGCGGTCAAAGAAATGGAGCGTCGCTACGATATCCTCCAAGCTGAGAAGGAACAGAACCTAGATTCGTACCACGAGCGGGTGTACCGGCCGGCGCGCGACAAATGGCTCAAAGCTGGCGCTAATGATGAAGAGCGCGACCAACTGCCTGAGGCACTGCCGTACATCGTCATCATCATCGATGAATTGGCTGACTTGATGCATACCTACCCGCGCGAGCTGGAAGCACTTATCGTGCGTCTGGCACAGATGAGTCGAGCGGTGGGTATTCACCTCATCTTGGCCACCCAACGGCCAAGCGTGAACGTTATCACCGGTACCATTAAGGCTAATATCCCCACCCGTCTGGCCTTCCAGGTGGCGTCGCAGATCGACTCGCGCACCATCCTTGATCAGGTCGGGGCCGAGAAACTCTTGGGTCGAGGTGATATGCTCTACCTCTCCGGCGAGATGGGCAAGCCAGTACGTATGCAGAGTGCCTTTGTCTCTACGGATGAGCTGAAGCGGGTAGTTGACTATCTTAAAGATCAAGATGCCGCCTTTGGACTAGACGGGGTGAACTTTGATGACGATAGTGAGAATAGTCCGGATGCATTCTTTGCCGCGACTATCGACGCTGAGTCTGACGACCGCGATGAGCTCTACCACGAAGCCAAGCAGGCGGTGATCGAGGCCAAGAAAGCCTCGACCTCATTCTTGCAACGCAAGTTACGGGTGGGGTATTCGCGAGCGGCGCGGCTGATGGATGAGCTGGAGGAAAGCGGGGTGATCGGCCCAGCTGATGGTGCTAAACCGCGAGCAATACTGCTCGATGGTAGCGAGCAGTCCGGCGAGATCGATGACCTCGAGGACATCTCCAGCTCAGCAGACGAAGATGATGAGACAACCTATCGACCAGAACGAGTATGAACGAGACGCTGCAGCTCCCGAGTGACGCACCGCGCGTGACGCTCCGACAGGTACTTGGCGTGGGCATTATCTTGTTGCTCCTGCTTAGTATCATTGGCTACATTGGCTTTCAAGGTCGCTACTTCCTACTTGGTCCCCAGATCTATATCACCGAAGATGTTCCCTACCGCAGCGGCGAACGTACCGTTACTATCGGGGGTCATACGCGCAACATCACCCACCTGACGCTTAATGGCAGACAGATATTCACCAACCCAGAGGGTGTCTTCTACGAGACCGTTGTGTTGGGACCGAGCGTCAACACCATTACTATCAGCGCGACCGACCGGTATGGCCGTATTCGTAACGTGGAGCGTTTGGTCGTGTATTATCCAGATGATCTGATACAATAAAAAATACTATGGCAGGAAAGAAAACAAGCAAAAAAGTGACGAGTAAAGAGGTAGCAACAGAGAAAACCCGGCCTGATATCAGCGAGACCTTACGTAATATCAAGTCGAGATTTGGCGAAGAGGCCATCATGACGCTCGATGAGAGCAAGAAGGTGGACGTTGACGCGATTGCGTCTGGTTCGATCGGTCTGGACGATGCCTTGGGTATCGGCGGCTACCCACGTGGCCGAATTATTGAGATCTATGGTCCAGAATCGTCCGGCAAGACCACGCTCGCTCTCCACGCGATTGCTGAGGCCCAACGGAGTGACGGCATCTGCGCTTTCATCGACGCGGAGCACGCCATGGACCCAGAGTACGCGCGGCGGATCGGGGTCAACCTGGAAGAACTTTTGATCTCACAACCCAACCACGGTGAACAGGGTCTTGAGATAGTGGAATCATTGGTACGGTCCAACCAGGTAGATGTCATCGTAGTAGACTCGGTGGCGGCACTAACACCAAAAGATGAGATCGAAGGCGAAATGGGAGCCCACCATGTCGGCAAGCAAGCCCGGCTAATGAGTCAGGCCCTGCGCAAACTAACTGGTATTGTTAGTAAGAGCAAAACGGTCGTCATCTTCATCAACCAGATCCGCATGCAGGTTGGCGTGATGTTTGGCAACCCCGAAACTACTCCCGGCGGTAAAGCCCTCAAGTTCTACACTTCGGTGCGACTGGATATTCGTCGTATCGCGCAAATCAAGAAAGGTGATGAAGTGGTCGGTGGTCGCCACCGGGTGAAGGTAGTAAAGAACAAAGTTGCCGCTCCTTTCCGCACGACTGAGTTTGACCTTATCTATAACGAAGGTATCAGCCGTGAAGGTGAATTACTGGCGTTGGGTGAAAAATACAAACTCGTCAGCAAGGCCGGTGCCTCGTACTCATACACACCCCCTGGCGGTGATGAATCAGCGACAGTGAAGCTTGGTCGCGGTTATGACGCGGCGCGAACCACGCTACGCGAAGACAAAAAACTCAGTAAGGAACTACTAGGTCACATTCGTAAGGCCTTGAAAGATGAAGGTTAGTCTGACGATACATAGCAGGTAGAAGCGAGGTGGATAATGTAGTAATCGCAGCGACTCGTTGGCGTGGTAGTCTTGAAGAATAGTATGAATACTGAAATTAAAAGGCGGCGCGGCTTCAGCGGCTGGGAACGAATGGCGTTTGGCGTGGCTTTCCTGTCGGTCATCCTGGTCAGTACGTGGGTAGTCTTTCGTGCTATTGAGATCGGCTACCAAATGTATGCCGACCAAAGACTCAGTGTGTTTGCCAACGCGCTTGAACAATTCAGAGAAGAACACGACTTTACGTACCCTGAGGATCAGGCATTTGGCATACCGGCTGAGCTTGAGCGTTATTTGCCTGGCAACAACTGGGGCGAAGGTCCGTGGCCTGATAGCTTTTATCACTGGGAACGTTATGAGGTAAACGGCCAGGAAGTGATACAGTTAAGTATCCGTTTCTGTCCCCTTGAGGCCACGGATCTCAATGCCTGTCGCTTTCCTCGCCTGCAATGGGCGAATGACTTTGGACGCGATTCAGCCTATTTCTACTGCTTTGCTGGACCGTGTCGCTCACACCGCGATCAGCCGCGCCACTACCCTGGCTTTTGCAGCAATTGTGACTGTCAAGAGATGAGGCGCTGTCATTCACAGTAATCGTACGTGGTGCTGTTATTGGTATGAGACAAACATACTCCGTATCAAAAGCTGGTTTTACCCTACTAGAACTACTGGTGGTAATTGCTATCATCGGTATCTTGGCGGCGGTGGTCTTGGTGAGTCTCTCTGGTGCCCAACAATCGGCATTTGAGGCGCGGGCCAAAGCAGAGGTTCGTTCCTTTGCGATGGCGATGGTACGGTATCTTGGCGACCATGGCGACTGGCCGGACGATGTCGACCGTGGTATTCCACCTGGGTTGGAACCATATCTCTCTGATGGCGACTGGCCCGATGCGCCGTGGCCCAACAGTGTCTACGACTGGGATAATTGGATCATCAATGATAACGATGGAAATGGTGATCAGCAGGTGATCCAGTTAAGTATCCGTTTTTGTCCGCTTGGCGGTCCACTCAGCGACTGCACCTTTCCTAACGCCGACTGGGCGGAAAATTTTTTGGTCAACTCGGCGTTCTTCTACTGCTTTGAAGGACCATGTCGCTCACACCCAAATGAAGATAGGGATTACCCTGGCTACTGTATGAACTGCGGGTGTCGTCAAATGGAAGCGTGTCACTAGCGTGTAGTAGCAAGCAAAAGAATGTGTTAGGATGTGGGCGCTTTAGTAACGCATCTCTAAATATCACCTATGGCCACTCTCTCGTACAACGAAATCTTGCCGAAGAAAGTCATCGAGTTTAATGATGAACCGTGTTTAGTCTTATCCGCTCACGTTTTTCGCAAACAACAACGCAAGCCAGTCAACAATACTAAGCTGAAGGGTTTGAAGAGTGGTCGCGTGATCGAAAATACCTTCCACGTCAACGAGACTGCCGTTGAGGCCGACCTAGAAACCCGCTCAGTGACCTTTATCTACCAGAAGCCAGGCGAGTACTGGTTTCATACCACGGGTACGCCGAGTGATCGTTTTACCCTCAGTGAAGCTGTACTCGGCGAGCAAGCGCGCTTCCTGCTACCTCGCAGTGAGTACGACGCCCTTATTTACCAAGAAGAGGTGATCGGCTTAAAATTCCCGATCAAGATCGAGGTTAAGGTGACCGAAGCGATGCCGGCAGTCAAAGGCAATACCAGCAGTGGTGCGCAAAAAGAAGTAACGATTGAAACCGGGGCGACCATTATGGTGCCGATGTTTATCAACGAGGGGGATATTATCAAAATCAATACCGAGACTGGTGAGTACGCCGAGCGAGCGGAGAAGGCGTAGCTTTCAAAAACTGAGACCTAAAATGAACGAGGCCCCGGCACAAACGCGCCGGGGCTTCTCAGGTCTTCTTCTTAAAAGCCATGTCCGCCAGCAGGCAGATGCAGACAAAGATGAAGACGGCGACCAATATCAGTAGCTGCCACAGCATGTCGACTGCTTGCGTCACTGACCAAGTCAACGTCATCGTCGGTCCGGCTATGAACCAGAACGCGAAATGAGGCCAGCGCCTCATGAGCCACGCATACACGCCTTCAATCACAAAGGCACATGTTACCACCGTAGCTATCGTCACCAGGCTCCAGAGGTAGTAGAGGTAAACCTGCAATAACAGGTACCAGTTACCGGTAAACGAAGCCCAGAACATCGCGGCGGCCACGACTACTGCGGACACGCACACCAGAAGAATCGATACGGGCATGTTTGCCTCCTGGATGGCAGAATGGTTAGAGCGTCTGTGTATAGAAAACCATACATCTATGCATTTGTAAACATACCTTCTTGAATTCTAATCTGAAACGCAACACTTGAAACAAACATACTCGCCGGTACGCTAGTTGTGTTGGCAACTAATCAATACAAGCGAGTATGCACAAACATCTTAACCGCGTTGACCGCGCG
>SKHJ01000054.1 GCA_007116965.1 Candidatus Kaiserbacteria bacterium | reverse complement strand
GGCGTGGTGACTTTTTGTCCAAGCTAAGCCTAGCGCACCCTACTCGATTGTCAAACATCGTGCCTAAATTATATTGTCTAGGTATAAAGCCCAAAAATTCCGCTGTGCGGAATTTTTGGGCTATCAATGTTGAGAGGATTTGTTACGAGCGGGCCGCTTCGATCTCCTTCGTGGCAATGGTGGTCTTGACGATGGTATCCGGTGCCAAGGACATACTGTCGATACCAGCCTCGACCAAGAACTTGGCAAACTCTGGACTATCAGACGGCCCCTGGCCACAGATACCGACCTTAATACCCTTCTCCTTACCAACGGCAATGGTCTGCCGAATCAGCTCTTTGACCGCTTCGTTATTCTCATCGTAGACAGAGGCGACAATATGACTGTCGCGATCGACCCCAAGAGTCAGCTGGGTCAGGTCGTTACTACCAATGGAGAAGCCGTCAAAGCGCTCGGCGAAGTCACGCGCCAGAACGACGTTACTTGGTATCTCGACCATCATGTAGACCTCAAAGCCATTCTCGCCACGCTTCAGTCCGGCCTCGGCCATAATTGCCAAGACTTGGTCTGCTTCGTTGAGGTCGCGACAGAATGGAACCATGGCTTTGACGTTAGTCAGTCCCATCTCGTCACGCACTCGCTTCATAGCGACACATTCGAGCTTGAAGGCCTCGCGGTACTGCTCGCTGTAGTAGCGACTGGCGCCGCGCCAACCGATCATTGGGTTGTTCTCGATCGGCTCGAACTGCTTCCCACCAATCAGATTGGCGTACTCGTTGGTCTTAAAGTCACTGAAACGGACGATGACATCCTTGGGGTAAAAAGCAGCGCCTAGGATAGCAATACCTTCCGCCAACTTATCGACGAAGTAATCAGCCTTGTTGGCGTAGCCAAAGGTCAGCTCGTGAATCTGGTGACGAGCATCTTCATCGGTCAGTGAATCAAAATGCAGGAGGGCGAGCGGGTGAATCTTGATATGCGCGTCGATGATAAACTCTTCGCGCGCTAGTCCTACCCCATCATTGGGGATCTGGGCGTAGACGAAGGCGTGTTCGGGTGAGCCGATATTCATCATCATCTTGGTCTCTGGGCGGGTCAGGCCAGAGACGTCGGTAGTAATGACCTCGTACTTGAGAATACCGCGGTAGACCTTGCCCTCGTCACCCTCAACACAGCTGACGGTCACTTCCGTGTCGTTAGCGATACGCTCAGTAGCACAATCGGTACCGACAATACACGGAATACCAAGCTCTCGCGAGACAATAGCGGCGTGGCAGGTGCGTCCACCTTTGTTGGTGACGATGGCGGCGGCACGCTTCATAATCGGCACCCAGTCGGGGTCGGTCATCGTGGTGACGAGCACGTCACCTTGGTTGAAGGTATCAATATCTTTGAGGTCCTCGATGACCTTGGCGCGGCCAGTACCGATCTTGTTACCAACGCTGACGCCGGTAAGGATCACTTCGCCATCTTCGGTACGGCGGTACTCCTCGATTACATTCGGGTTCTTTTGTGACTGCACGGTCTCGGGACGGGCCTGTACGATATAAAGGGTACCAAAGTCCTCATCCAGCGCCCACTCGATGTCCATCGGTTTGCCATAATGCTCTTCAATAATCATCCCCCACCCAGCCAAGGTCTTGACCTGCTCGTCGGTGATGGAGTAGCGGTGCTGATCTTCTTCGGGTACGTCGACGTTGGCCGTCTCGCTGTTCTCGATCGGAATCATCTTGAGTCGCTTGGCTCCTAGGCGTTTCTTAAGGATAGCGCCAGTCGGCTTGAAGACGGTAAACTCGTCGGGGCTGACTCGACCTTGCACAATATTTTCGCCGAGACCATAAATAGAGTTGATGACCACTGCGTCGCGGAAACCAGACTCGGTATCAAGCGTAAACATAATACCTGCGGCTTCTGAGCGCACGGCCACCATTTGCTGGATACCGACGGCCAGCGCTACTTGCATATGACTGAAGCCGTTCTCTTCACGATAGACGATAGCGCGGTCGGTGAAGAGTGAAGCGATACATTTCCTGGCCGACTCGAGCACGTTTTCTATTCCGCTAATGTTGAGGTAGGTCTCCTGTTGACCCGCAAAAGAGGCGTTGGGCAGGTCTTCTGCAGTGGCTGAAGAGCGGACCGCTACCACCAGGTCAGGAAACCCGAGTTCATCACACAGGGCCTGGTAACCGGCACGGATCTCATCTTCCATATCTTTCGGTAGCTCAGCGTTGAGAATGATCTCGCGGACCCGCTTCCCGTGCTCTTGCAAGTTACGAATATCTTGAATGTCCAAACCCTCGAGCGCCTTGGTTACCTCGTCGCGGATACCAGCACTATCCAAGAAATAGTAGTAACTATCAGCGGTGGTGCTGAAGCCATTTGGCAGATTGACCCCTTTCGGAGTTAGTAAACGATACATCTCCCCCAAGGACGCGTTCTTACCACCTACCTGCGGGACATCATTAATAGTAATATCTTTGAAAAAACGAATGTGCTTATACATACACAAATATTGTACACTGTTAAAACTTCGATTCGACAGTTATTCCACTGGCAATGACCTGCTTGTTGGCTTGCCGGCCAGTCGTGGCGTCGATGTCGTAAACGACAATTTGACTCATCAGCATCTCGAGTTGTTCGACCTCGGTGTCAGATAGATCGTCAAGATACTTCATCAAAGCCCGCAAGCTGTTGCCGTGAGCAACTACCAAGACATTCTTGCCTGCTCGTAGCTGGGGCAGGATCATCTGCTCGTACGCTGGTATCGCTCGCTCGTAGACCTGCTTGAGCGTCTCGCCATTGGGGAACGAGACGTCCCAGCCACGGCGAATCCGGTCGAATTCCTCTTCCCCGATCTCAGCTTTGACCTGCCACTTATCCATGCCGGTGTACTGGCCATAATTGCGCTCATTAAAACCAGGGACACACATCTGGGTAACATGATCAGCACCAGTGTGGGCCAGTAAGCCTTTAAGAGTCTGCTCGGTTCGTCGCTGCTCGGTGTAGCACGCCACATCGATACGAATCCCCAAACTCGCAAGCATTTCACCAATACCGATGCAGTCCTGCTCACCCTTTTCGCTGAGGCAAATGTCGGTAATACCGCTCCAGACCCCGATCGCATTCCATTCCGACTCAGCGTGGCGAATGAGAATTAACTTCCCCATCTCTGGTGGCGTGTAGCTGACCGCGTGCGGTTGCTTACCATTGTAAAAGTCGATGATGTTTTGGGCAGTCAGGTGATTGATGCGCTCTAGGGCCTCAACGGTATGGAAGGCGTTTTGTGGGCTGATGATGACGTTAGGCATTCGTTGCAGGGCCGCCAACTCGACACTATGACGTCGTAACGAATCTTCATCCTCAGCACCACGCAATAACCCAACCTCTTCAGCAGCGGCCAACAGTCGGTCACCTTCAACTGCGTCAAGTGCAGCCCCGCCCAAGTGGCCAGACTGGAGCGCTCGCACCAAAGCGCTGGTATCGACTACGGCACCGCGGGCGGTGTTGAGCAGAATTGCTCCTGGCTTCATGGCATTGATGTGCTGACGGTTGATAAGGTGGTGGGTCTTGGGTGTGTACGGTACGTGGAGCGAAACGATATCAGCTGCCTGGAGCAATTCCTCGAGCGCCACGTACCTGCACGAGAGTGTCTCAGCCAGGGTCGGGTCAGGCGTGAGGTCGTACGCTAACGTGCGGAGGGAGAATCCCTGCGCGATCTTTAGGACCTCGCGGCCGATATTGCCGGTACCAATCACGCCCAGTGTGCGGCCGCGCAGGTCGTGACCAATCAATTCGCTACGTACAAATGGCTTGTAGGCCGCCTCAAATACCGCCGGTAGCCGCCGCTGCAGCGCCAACAATAAAGCGAAGGTATACTCTGCCACCGACGGACCACCATACGTCGGTACATTGACCACGGTGATATTACGCTCCGCGGCGGCGGCCAAATCAACGTTGCTGGTCTCAATTGAGCGGCAGCAGATCAGCGTCAACCGCGGCATCGCATCCATCATCTCGGCCGTCACCGGACTCGAAAGAAAGACCGAGATGATTTCCGCATCAGCACGGAGATTTTCGTGAGTCAATGAGTCGGCAACAAATTCCCAGTAGTGGTCGGTCGGAGTGAGTGCAGTTGTTAATTGTTGTCGATCGAGCTCCGTTGTATCATAGAAGACGATCACTGCCATTGCCGACATTATACTGTATGCGTGGTCAGAATAATCCCTACCCTTGTGCAAATCACAAAACTTCACGCTCGCCAAATCATCGACTCGCGCGGCCAACCAACCGTCGAAGCCGAGGTCTTCTGCGGAGACATCCGAGGCCGAGCAGCGGTGCCTTCCGGGGCCTCGACCGGCCAACACGAAGCGCACGAGCTGCGTGATGGTGGCGAAGCGTACAACGGTAAAGGTGTCAGTCAAGCGATCGCCAACCTTCATGAGACGATTGCACCAGCAATACTCGGTCTGCCAGCCGATGACCAGTTCAAGCTCGACGAGACACTTTGTGAGCTAGACGGCACTGCCAACAAGTCTCGCCTTGGTGCCAATTCCATTTTGGCGGTCTCGCTGGCGGCCGCGCACGCGGCCGCCGCGGTGCGTGGTTTGCCGTTATATCAGCACATCAACGACATTGCCGGCCAACCAGCTATGACTATACCGCTACCAATGTGCAATGTACTCAATGGTGGCCAGCATGCGCGCAACGCTTCTGACTTCCAAGAATATATGCTCATCCCCTACCGCGCGCAGTCCTACACGGCCGCGATGCGGGTGGTAATGGAAATATTTGCTGCGCTAAAAAAGCAATTGACCGACGCAGGCATGAGTACCACCCTTGGTGACGAGGGTGGTTTTGCCCCCGCTGTCGCTTCCAACACCGAGACACTCGACCTCTTGCTCGCGGCGATCACCGCCGCGGGTTATGAGCCAGGCACCGACGTGGCGATTGGTCTAGACGTAGCGGCTAGCGAGTTCCTAACCAATGAAGGCTACCATCTCGCTACCGAGAACCGTACGCTCTCTGGCGCTGAACTGAATACGTATCTCACTGATATCGCTCGTCGCTACCCGATTATCTCCATTGAGGATGGTCTGGCCGAGGACGCTTGGGAGGACTGGCAGGAGCACACCGCCCAACTGGGTCACCTCCAATTAGTTGGTGATGATCTTTTGGTTACAAATCAGGAACGTCTGACTAAAGCTATCGAGTTGCAAGCGGGCAACGCCATCTTGATTAAACCCAACCAGATCGGCACTCTGACCGAAACCATTCATACTATCTCGGCGGCGCGAGAAGCTGGGTGGCGGACGGTAGTCTCCCACCGCAGTGGTGAGACCGAGGACGTGACAATCGCCCACCTCGCTGTCGGTACTGGTGCTGGGCAAATCAAGACTGGCAGCGTGGCTCGTGGTGAACGCACTGCCAAGCACAATGAACTCTTACGTATTGAAGATACCGCTGGCTTGGCGCTCGCTCAACCGTTTCAGAGTTAGTACCAGTGGTTAAATTTTGCTGGACAGAACGTACAACAGTGTGCGTTCTCCGGTGTCTCATTATCACTTCTTTTTTTGAGCCAACGGTCGGGATTGAACCGACGACCTCATCCTTACCATAAAAGCCCCTTCCTTATTTTTTCTAAAATATCTATAAAAATAAGGACAAGAGTCGTATAAAAGTATATAAAAACGTACTGTTGGGAGGACCACATTCCTACCCACATCGCACTCAGTAATTGTGGCTCACAAGAGGTTGCGAGATCACGATAAAACTTGTAATGATGTGCGTCTATAATCATAGTTACAGATTTCTTAAAAACTATCAAGAGATAACTTCTCAACATCTTGTTTCATATCGTTTATATCAGTCGAGCGAAGGTAGCGTTCTGTCATTCGCAAATCAGAGTGACCGAGTAGCTTTTGTATCTTAAACGAACTGGTATTCGCTCGTGCTAAAGCGCTTGCGTACGAGTGCCTAAACTGGTGAATATGGAACTTAACCCCTGATTGCTCAATCAGACGGTCTACCATATGCTTTAGACCGTGTTCTGTTAGTTGAGTATCTTGGCTACTAGATGTGAATAAGTATTCACATTTGTAGTTCTTGCGCCTTCGCTCAGCTAAGTAGTCTTCAATGTGAAGTAAGACAGTTGCGTTAAGGGGAACTACTCGGGTCTTTTTTGATTTTGAAGTATTACCATTCACTCGTAGGGTAGCTTTTTGAAAATCGACATCAAGCACCTTGATAGACAAGAGCTCATTTCTTCTCACGCCACAAAATAGTAATACCTGCACCAAAGCTAGGTCACGCTTTAGTATAAAACTATTTCGTGAATGTTGAATGATGCTGGTTATTATTCGTTCTATACTTTGTCGGTTCAACGCTCTCTTATCACTATAGTCAGGGGTGGGAAGGGATCGTTTCGTGATTGGGTTTTTCATTAGGTCTCCTCGTAGTAACAACCACTCAAAGAAAGCGTGTAGTTTGCTACCATAGGTTCTAATGGTTGACGCTTTGAGGTCTCTCCTGACGTAAGCTCTACCAACCAAACGTTCTCTATTTTTAATTCTTCTAAAGAATGTGGTGATCGTATCATCATTCAAGTCCTCTGGATATTTCACTTCTGGCATCTGAGCAAAGAAGAGACTGGCGACCTCTTTATATCCTCGGATTGTCTGCGGTCTCAATCCCTGCACATTAACACAATAGTCTATGTACTGATTAAATAATTGTTGCAATTCCTTTTTCATACATACTAATAAAACCAATATGTACGAGTTGCAACAAAGGGACTTATCTTTTTGCCTAAAATTAAAACCTTGCTTATCAAGGTCTGTTTACTGCACGTTTTAGTTACTAACACCCTACTTAAGTCCCTCCCTCTATTTTTCAACGAAAACGTAGCTTTCTCTATTCAGTTGATACAATTTCGTAGTTCCTTCCATATCGACTACTACTATAGGCTCGGGTAACCGTAACGTTTTAGCAGCCTGCTTGTCTGCCGCTGTTATCTGTTTTCGTAATGAAGTTAAATCACTAAAATGAATGTTCTTCTGTAGATCTTTAGCCGACAGTGGTTGTTCCGTCTGAGATAGTGCGTAAATGAGCTTAAAACGCTTCTGGTCTTCATTTTCATTATCAACCCGAGACTTTACCTGATATTTTCTACTCGGGTCAGATTTGAGGTAAATAGAGCCTTCTGTAGTATCTAGCACTAGCTCTATTCTATTAGCTCGTTCTTTGGTTCTCAGCTCATCACTCAGTTTATTATGTACTGTTCTTGCTACAGACAGTGCTGCACCCTTATGAGCAAAGGAAGATAAATCACTATCACTTCCACCAACTAAACTCCGCTGACTTTCTGACCACAAT
>SKHJ01000038.1 GCA_007116965.1 Candidatus Kaiserbacteria bacterium | reverse complement strand
TCGAGAAGGACGCGGCTCTCGAACGACGCTTCCAACCGGTTTTTATTGAAGAGCCAGATGAGGCGGCTACGATTGCCATCTTACGTGGCTTAAAAGAAAAGTACGAAATACATCACGGAGTACAGATTACTGATCCGGCCATCGTGGCGGCGGTACGGCTTTCCAATCGTTACATTACAGCTAGAAAGGCGCCTGATAAAGCGATTGATCTAATCGACGAAGCGACCTCAGCCATCAAGATGCAAATGGAAAGTATGCCAGATGCTCTTGACGCTATGCACCGGCAATTGGCCCAGCTTGAGATTGAACTCGAAGCTCTTAAGCGGGAAAAAGATGCTGAGAGTAAAGCCCGTCGAACCGAGATCGAACAAAAACTAGCTGATACCAAAGAGCAGTACACTGCCCTCAAAAGCCGTTGGGAGCAAGAGCGTGAGTTGGTCAAGGCACTCCGCGATGCGGCCGCTGACATCGAATCCCTTAGGGTTGCTGAAGAGCGGGCTGAACGCGAAGCTGAGTATGACACAGCTGCTAAGATCAAGTATGAGCAAATACCGCAGGCAGAGCAAAAATTGAGCGAAGCTCGTACACAACTCGATGCCATCCCCTTAGATCAGCGTCTGGTTCGTGAAGAAGTTACCGAAGAGGATGTGGCCGCTGTGGTGGCGCGGTGGACTGGTATTCCGGTTCAACGGTTGCTAGAGACTGAAGTTGAAAAGCTAAAACATCTAGAAGTTGAACTTCACCAACGAGTAGTTGGTCAAGATACTGCAATCTCAGCGGTCGCGCGAGCGATTCGTCGCTCGCGCGCCGGCTTGAAGGTTGGTGCACGTCCGATCGGTTCGTTCTTGTTTTTGGGTCCAACTGGTGTTGGAAAAACTGAATTGTCGAAGGCGATTGCGGCGACGTTATTTGATAATGAGCGATCGTTACTCCGTATAGATATGAGTGAGTATATGGAACGCTTCGCGGTCAGTCGCTTGGTGGGTGCTCCGCCAGGGTATGTGGGGTACGAAGAGGGAGGACAGTTAACAGAACCGGTTCGTCGTCGACCATACTCTGTCATTCTCTTTGATGAAGTAGAAAAGGCTCATCCCGAGTTCTTCAATATACTACTGCAGGTGCTTGATGACGGTCGTCTTACCGATAGCCAGGGCCGCACTGTTGATTTCAGCAATACGATCATCATTTTGACTTCAAATCTCGGTAGTGAGTTTATGATGGAAGTGAAAGATGTGAAGGAACGTGAACGAAAAGTGCTAGAACGAGTACGGGCTTACTTTAAACCTGAATTCTTAAACCGCATCGACGACATTGTTATGTTTGAGGCTGTTAGTGCGGATATGCTCAAAGAAATCCTTGAAGTCCAACTGCACACGATGTTGATTCCGGTGCAGTCCGAGCGGGGTATCACCGTCACCCTTACCGAGTCAGCCAAAACCGCTATTTTGGAGCGAGGTTTTGATCCAGCGTACGGTGTCCGACCATTGCGCCGGGCCTTACAAACACACATTCTCGACACCTTGGCTAATGCCATTATTGAGGGCACCGTAGTTGATGGACAGACAGTGGAAATTGATTTCCGCCAGGATACGTTTGTCGTTGTGGTGCCAAAGTCGTGATTTTAGTCGCGTACTATTACCAGAGTACCAATATCGGCCCATTCGTACAGTAGGCGGGCAGTCGCAGTCGGCAGATTGACACAACCGTTAGAATAGCGACTGCCAAAAGTGTTATGCCAGTAGACGTCGTGGACGATCGCTCCTTCGTTGGTGAAGTATAAATTCCAAGGTACGCCAGGCAGGTCATAGTATTGGCTGGTAATGCCAGGAATAGGTCCCTGCATATACCTGGTCGGAGTCTTACGATAGACACGGAAATGTCCGCGAGGAGTCGGTGTGGCCCAGAGCCCAGTGGCAGTGGTGGTAGCAAGAAAAAGCTCCTCAGCATCGTAGGCGTAAAGCATCTGTTGGGTCAAGTCGACCACTATTCGCTTACTGGTGGTAGCACTATCGGCGTCGAGGTTAATGATGCCGTCATCACGAAATGTGGTGACTACAGTGTCAGAAACGTACCACGGTAAGCTAAGGCGTTCTCGATAGCGTAGCTCTTCGGCAAAGGCAATACGATGCCAGGTCTCACCCAACTCATTTTCTACAGTCTCGTCGACCAACAGCACCATACCGGTCCGCAAGGCTTGTCGTCGACTACTACTTTCGGTCGGTGCCGCGTAAGCATGGGCACAGGTATCATCGTAACTGGGGAAGCAGCTACGAGTGATCTCTAGGTACATTGGTCTGGTATCAACAGTATCTAGCGACTTAATTATGGTCGTAGAAGTAGCAATATTAGACTCCGCGTCTTCAATACTCGTCAAAACATTAGCTTGCGTGATCACAATAGGACGCGATGCAATGTCGTAATAGATGGTAAGAGTGATACCAAACAGACAAAAAAGTATACAAAATAGTATAAAACGACCGGACATACCACTAGTGTACGTCACAATCGCTCAGTTGCGAGTTCAGGTATGGGAAAAGGAAGGGGCCCAGCATGTTGCTAGGCCCCGCGTTCGTACCAATCATGATCAGTCGACGTTTACACCGATTGATTCGCTTATCGCATCCGAGACCCTTTCCAAGGCACGCCAGAAATTCATGCGCACGCGATCAGCGGCTTCACACACGGGACCGTAACCGTATTCCCGACCGAGACCTTCACAGGCCTTTATCGAATGCGACATAATCTCGCACAGATTCGCGAGTCCGATATCATTCTTTACGGCCGTTGTACCGCAAATAGGTTCCAGCTCGCCAGCCGAAATGGCGATAGATTCGCCCCAGTCGACAGGATCGGGTTCGGCCGCCATTGCGTCGACGGGGACCGTCAGCGCGACAGCCACAAAAGAGTGCAGAAAGAACCTTGTCATTGTCAACCTCCATTTTGACTTTAATATTATACACATTTTTCTGAAAAAATCAAGACCTTTACTGTAAAGGTACCGCCCTATGCGAGTCCGTTTGGTATACTGAAGATATATGAGTGCCAATACAAAATTACTTATCGCTGCTGGGTTGTTATTTGCAGTATTTGGAGCTTGGCTTTATCTTGAGACGCAACCTGCTGTGACGTCGTCAGTAACGAATGGCTCTGTGCTCGTTGAACTAAGCGCGGAAGAGACCGCCCGTAGCTTTGTCGAGTCAGTCTTATTAACCGCGCCGCCAGTAACTGACCAAACTGCGTTACAGCGCGCTCTAGAATTTCTCTCGCCCGAGTTACGCGCGACGATTGACGAGGAACAGGCTGGACGTGATCTTGCGCTGTTGCTTGGTGTTCAAGACGTACCGGATCTAGGCACTGCTGTCATCGATATGATAGAAATACCAGACGAGACGATTGTTACTATTGCTCTATACTACTCTGGTGGACCTACCGCACGAGACATTACGCTACGTCAGAACGATGATGGTCAATGGCTAGTGAGCGCAGTTACTCCAGGAGTAACTCCCTCTGATGAAGTCGAGCCATCACCCGGACAGGTTAATGACGGTGATGCCGAGGTAACCGACCAGGCGTGCTTTACTGGTGGATGCAGCAGACAGTTGTGTGGCGACCGCCGCATCCTTGAGGTCATGACAACGTGCGAATGGCGAGAAGAGTACGCCTGCTATCAGACGGCTGTCTGTGAGCGACAGGCAGATAGGGAGTGCGGCTGGACCATGACCGATCAATTAGTAGCCTGTTTGGCAACTGCTGGTACCCCTAGCGAGTATTAGGAAAGAGAGATTTCAACATATAGACCGACGACCACACCTGCCACCTGGTATGCTAGTGGTAATTACTAGTCTAGCTCTTAATTTTTATGGAAAATAAAGTAGCATTAGTGACCGGCGCTGGTCAGGGTATCGGGCGTGGCATCGCCCTAGAGCTGGCTGCGGCAGGTTGTCGGGTGGTAGTAGCTGACATTCAGTTGGCTACAGCCGAGCAGGTAGTAGAAGAGATAGTTGCAGCTGGCGGTCAGGCTGTAGCGACAACGGGTGATGTGGCTGATCGTGAACAGGTTAAGGCGATGTTCGCCACGTCAAGCGTATATGGACCAGTTGAAATACTGGTCAATAATGCCGGGATTTTTCCTTTTATCGCTTTTGAAGAACTACCACATAAACAATGGGAGCGGGTGTTGGCGGTGAATGTTACCGGTGTCTATCATTGCACCCAGGAGGCACTGTGTTGCATGTCGGAAGGAGGACGAATTATTACTATCTCATCTATTGCGGCACAGCAAGGTATACCTGGGCTTGTCCACTACTGCGCCTCTAAGGCAGCCGTTGATGGATTTACTCGGGCCCTGGCGGTCGAGCTAGCGGACCGCGGTATTACTGTCAATGCAGTAGCGCCAGGTGCTATAGCTACTCCCGGTGCTGGTGAGACAGCTGATGATGAGGTAACGAAACAATTCTTGGCTGGAGTACCAATGGGTCGAAAAGGTCAACCAACCGATATCGCTGGTGCCGTCCGCTATCTAGCCTCGCCAGCGGGGCAGTATGTCACTGGCCAAGTTATCACCGTTGACGGTGGCTGGACTGCCAAGGCCTAAGCTAATTTAACGCAAGTCATGATCTTTGAATTGGAGTTACGTTGGTTAGATATACTCTTCATCCTTTTCCTAATAGATAGTATCGGAGCGTTGTGGGTCGCATTTTTCGGTGAGCGCTGGTTTGTCCATCACGTTGGTGTGATGGCAAAATATTTTCCGCCAGCCAAAGGCTGGGCCATACTCTATTTCGTCCTATCGCTGTTATTGGTCTTACTCTCACAAGGGATTCTCTAACTATACAGAATCAACACGTTATGATTCGGTCTATAATAATCAGAATCAATTTTCCCTGTAAGGACTGGCCTCTATAGGTCTTGAGATGGTAGAGTAGAGGCTAAATGATCGGTTCACCTGGTTTACATCATATCACTGCAGTAACGAGCGACCCGCAGCGCAACGTTGATTTTTTTACTAGGGTATTGGGACAGCGCTTTGTCAAACGCACGGTTAATTTTGATGATCCGAGTGCCTATCATTTGTATTATGGTGATTATCTGGGCTCGCCGGGTACGGCTATGACTTATTTTTGTTGGTCAAACTTGCCCTCCCGAGTACCTGGTGTTGGAGAAGTATCAAGTACGTACTATCGAATATCACCAAATTCATACGAATTTTGGTCCACACATCTATCCGAACAAGGGATAAAGGTGACAGAAAATACACTTTTTTCTGTTCCGACAATATTACTCACAGATCCAGATGGTCATATGATTACTTTGGTCGTCTGTGAGAGGCCGCCAACACATTTAGAGCTATGGGATTCAGCGCCCGTACCTGCTAAACACCATCTACGCGGCTTTTATGGTGTTCTGATGACCGTACAGCGACTTGCTACCATTGAACCAGTGCTTACAGAGGTCTTTGGTATGCAGCGTACAGCTACGACTGATGGTATTGTTCGATACAGCAACCTAGCTGAAGCCGAAACAGTCGTTGATGTGGTCGAGCAACCACATACTTCATTAGCACAGCCGGGTGTGGGTTCAGTGCACCATATTGCCTTTCGTGCATTCGATGATGATCATCGTAAAGAATTACGAAGTCGAGCGTTAGCCATCGGATTACAGCCCACTGGTCTGGTTGATAGATTATACTTCCACTGCACGTATTTTATGACACTAGCCGGCATTCTTATTGAGATTGCTACTGACAAACCCGGTTTTACTGTTAATGAAGACGCAGCCTCTCTAGGACAGCGGTTGGTTCTGCCGCCACAGTTTGAATCTATACGGGAACAAATTACCGCATCATTACCACCAATCTCTGTACCGTAATATATGCCAATTAGTAAATACTTAACAGCTGCAGATCCATGGCATAGCCGAGAACCTCTTTGGTGCGAGATCGACTCAGCTGCCCAAGCCGCACTTGTCTTACTGCACGGTCGCGGTGGTGGTGCCAAACGAATGTTGGAGTGGGCGAAGGATAATTTTTTAGGAGTGTCATTATATGCGCCGCAAGCAGCAGACGATACATGGTATCCCCAACGATTTTTGCAATCAACGACATTGAACCAACCTTACCTAGATTCTGCCCTAGAGCGAGTGGCCGCAGTGATTGACTATGTCCAGTATGAAACAGAATTATCAAATAGCCAGATCTTCTTGCTTGGTTTTTCGCAAGGAGCATGTTTAGCCGCTGAGTATTGTAGGCGTCATCCGCGTCGATTAGCAGGCCTTATCTTGATGAGTGGTGGCGTTATTGGGAACGACTACGAAGCGAGTGAGCCGGTGTCAGGCACCTTAGAGCGAACTCCAGTTTATCTTGGTTGCGACGACAATGATCCGTTTATACCATTTTCACGAGTTGAGCTCACAGCCGAGCTATACATTGCAGCTGACGCGTCGGTCGCATTAGCAACGTACAGAAACTTTGGCCACCGACCACACCTAGATGCTGTACGGTTTACACAAAGTTTGATTGCTGACATGTATTCGTGAGCAACTAAAAATATAGTATAGTGTGTTGATATGAAGAAGTCTCTTTACGGTTTAGCTCTAGTGCTACTGTTACTTGGTGGTGCGATAATAGTGTATTGGTATGTTGTTTCAGTTACTGAGACCAACGAAACGCAAACATCTGGCCCAGCCTGGATGGTGCGCTCCTACCCACAGTATGGTATCGCTTTTTCTTATCCAACGTCATACGAGTTTATGGTAGAACCACCCCTGGCTGGTGAAGTAACGACGCTACTTGAGACATTCGTAATGTACCCAGCTACCGAGTACGCTGCGGTACGTTCAGGCATTGTTGCTGGTGAATGGCCACCCGCTATTCGGGTAGCTGTTTACAAAGACCCGCGTAGTGTACAGTCAGAGTTAACTGGTAGTGCTGCTCATGATCTTTTAGCAGGCTTCTCTATTCGTGACGATATCAGTGAGCGTACAGTACAAGGTATCGCCGGAATAGAATTTTTAGCAGATGGTCTATATCTCTCAGATAATATTATTTTTGCCCATGAGGGTTTTATATTCCACATCAGTGCTGAATGGGTGAATGAGGATGATGACCAGCGACGTGATATGGCCCAGCTTGTTAGCACCTTACAACTGAGTCTACCTGTCTTACTTGAAAATGACTAAAACTATGTCTGCGAATAATTTGCTATTTATACTTATTGCTGTCGTGGTACTGGCTATAGTCATATTATCTGGTACATATCTATCGAACCAAAATGCTGGTATTTCAATTGTCATGCTGTCATCAGTATCAGCTATTGAGTTTGCAGACAACATTCGCACAACACCGGAGCGAATATTGATAGACATCAGAACACCAGCT
>SKHJ01000023.1 GCA_007116965.1 Candidatus Kaiserbacteria bacterium | reverse complement strand
CAGGAGTAAGTGAGAGGAAGTCACGGTTATACTCACAGGCTTCGACGATGCAGTACTTACTCTTGCCAGCCCGGAAGTTACTTTTGGTCTTGGCGCGCAGCGAGCCGATGATGGCCGTCGGATCCTTCTCGGCGGCCTCAAATATATCGGTGATCATCGCGGTAGTGGTGGTCTTGCCGTGCGTACCAGCCACGGCGATGAGATAATACGGGTTGGCCACTAAGCCCAATGCTTCAAAGTAGTTGATGACCGGCTTGCCGGTGGCACGAGCAGTCACCAGCTCTGGATGGTCACTTGCCATCGCTTCGGTGTAGATAAAGAGGTCGGTCTCATCAGTGATATTGGTGGCCGACTGCTCGTAGACAATCTTGATACCAATCTGTTCCAACCCCTCGGTAACAATGGACGCAGCCGCGTCGGAACCAGTCACGGTCTTTTTTTCTTGGATAAAAAACCGCGCCAAAGCTGACATCCCAATACCACCGATGCCGATAAAGTGGATTTTTTGTACTGCTGATATCGCTATCTCACGTGCCATTACTGCTAGTATACTGCAACAATCATTTCTCTCACAAATTTGCTGCATAGCCACCCTACTCTGCGTATACTTGCCGTAGTTTGCTAAGGTACCGCGATCTTTTAGTTTTCCTTGTAACCCGTCCTCTCGAGGAGGTAACGAATGGACCCAAGCTGCGACATCTGCCTCGAGGAGGCCGGCGCGCTTAAATAAACGAAAAAGTGCGGTTTCAGACTCTGATTGTGCAGGACCATACTGTAGAATCACCGCAATATCTTCATCTGCCACGTTTGCAACATCGACATAGACTATAGTGTCGATGGTGTCTGAGATAGCAGATGCTACATGACCAATCTGTTCGATTGGATTACCGGTGGGAATTTCGTCTAGTAATGACACGATGAAAGATTCTGGGTCAGAGAGAAACTGAGCCGCGTCATTCATCCCGCTATCTGGCTCGTGCAAATATTTTTGCTCGGCACTAATAAAACCAAGTTCTTTCTCGTTCATAAGTATAAATCAATAAATCTTTGGATGATAATGCGTTCGTCCAGTTCTGGGCGCTGAGTAACACGACATTGCGCATCATAGATGGCTAAAGCTTCTGCCGGACTGCACCACTCCATTTTGGTCTGGCTTTCGACATCACTGACTACCCTTTCTTTAAAACCAGTGAGACGAACTGCGTGGTAGATAGTGAGCTTTTCGAAAGTCTGACCATCGGGCTGCTGTATTTCATCTATTTTCGCACCGAGATATCGCTCAACCACACCAGTCGCACCAAACTCTTCACGAATACCTCGTAACACTGCGTCTTGCAGTGGTTCGTTACCTTCAAGCGATTCACGCATCAAATGGTAGCATTCGTCCATAAAATCTATTAGAAAATGGAGTTTTGCTGGTACGTGATTTTTATAAAAGTGATGCAGACATATTCGATGATTATCGTCGAATAGAACAGCGCCAACAGAAATATGGAAGGGCTTGTCCGGTAAATCGTACTTGTAAAATCTATTCATATTTTTTCAGATTTTCTGAAATATTAAGGTAGCTTCTCTTTCACTAAATTACAAAAAGCTTGCGCATCCTCATTTCTAGCAAACAGCAACTCAACCTGGGTAATATTAAAAAACCGTATTAATTTTTTAAGCTCTAATACCACAAAGCCATTACCAATATATCTAACATCGTTTAGCTGAGACCAGTATAATGTCAAAGATCCATCAATTCCATAGTCAAATACAGCGGCAAACCCGGCTTGGTGTTTACTAGCAAACTCAACAGCACTCTGCAGACCGCTCCTGTTAGCCACTATTGTTGCTCCTTTTGTAATTACTACATTATTAAAAATTCGTGCATTCTTTTTTTCTGCCTTTTTAATTACACCTTCCTTAAAAAAGTAAAATTTAAAATCAACAGCGCAGTAAATACAAACATTACCGTTACCACTATCAAATCTACACTAGCCCCCGCGACAAAGGAAAAAACGCTTAGAAAAATTAATATGACGATTATCACCAATAACATCACTGTGCGCATATATTCTGCAGCAAACTCATAAACTCATCATTACGCTCGTACTCATTCTTAAAAAGACCAAAGGAAGCAAAGCCGGGCGAAAATAAGACAATAGAACCCGGCGCAGCTCCAGAGAACGCGGTCTTGACTGCCTGCTCGAGCGACTCAACCACACTGATGCCGACTGAGCCATTGTGCAGTAACTCAAGCAAGCGGTCGGTACCACTCCCTGATAACAAGATGACCCGCTGACAATATTGAGTAATAGCGTGGGCGAGCTCAGCTACCTCCAGTTGCTTATCGGCTCCACCCGCGATCAAGGTGACATTCTGCTTGCCTCGCTCTCCCACTGCCTGCAGGCCGGCAATGGTCGCCTGTGGGGTGGTGGCGTTGTTGTCGTTGTAGACCGCCACCTCACCCACCAGACCGCAGTATTGCAGTCGTCCTTCTACTCCCCGGAAGGTACTAAAGGCTGGGAATATCTCCTCGTCGGTCAAGCTCAAGGCCTTGAGGGCTTCGTAGGCCAAGGCAGCGTTGAGGCGGTTGTGCTCACCCGGCATCGCGAGCAACATATCCTCCGGCAACGATGAGGTGTCGGCCAGCACTACTTCCTGCCCCAACGTAATGTGCATATCTTTAGCAAAGGTCTGCGCTTGGCTGAATACTTCAGGCGTTGTGACCAAAACCCCACTACCCTCCTGATAGCGAAAGATGTTGGCTTTGTCGGCAAAGTATTGTTGTAGGGCCGCTTCGCGCGACACACCCGCTTTTTGGTAATAGTTGAGATGATCAGGCATAAAGCTAGTAAAGACCGCGATATCAGGAGACATTTCCGCCCAGCCCCAACCCTGCAACTGCCAGCTATCAAGCTCCATGACACAGAGCGAATCTTCTTTCACTTGCTTGAGCAGTTGTAGGTTGGAGACGCCACGGATATTGCCACCAAGCAGCACTTCCTCTCCGGTCACGCTACTGAGGACATGGTGAATAAGGTGCGTGACGGTACTCTTGCCGCGAGTACCCGTAACACCAATAACCGGGATGCCCGATAGTTCAGCGAACCAGGCAGCTGACTGCTTGAGCGGGACCTCAGCCGCTTGTGCGGCCTGCAACACCGGCAGATCAAACGGCGCTCCGGCACCCACCAAGACAAAATCAGTATCAGTGAAGTGCTTAGTCTGGTATTCGCCAAAGGTGAAGGTTATATTGGAATATTTAGCCAAAGCATCGACTGACGGTTGCATCACTGCTTGTGGCGCATCATCAACCACGTGCACATGTGCACCCATCTCCGCTAGATAGGCCGCATCACCAACACCACGCCCCAAGAGACCAACCCGCATCACTGTCACTCGTTTGCCTTTGAAATACTCTTCCATATATGAAAATGTACCAAAAATAAATGGCTGGTGCTACTTAGTATGGCCGTCGTTGAGCACACCTTGGGGTGAGGAAAAGCCTTGGTCATAATATTGCTGTAGTAGATAGTTACTTAGCGCCACCAGCGCAGACATAAGTACCACGGCGTAGAGAAGCGATAGATAGTGTGAGGCGACCGACAGACCGATAACGCAAACCACCATACCACCAAGCAGTACCGCTCGCGGATAGCGACCAGAAAAAGTAAAGCGCGTATACATATCGGTTGACTCAAGCCAGCTTTTCGGCAGTACGCTAAAAATGACACACACTACATAGACAAGATATGTGTACAAGACTCCACCCACGACAATCGCCTGCATGAGTCCAAACCAGTCGTTGGTAAAGGTGCTAGCCTCAGCATACATCTCAGACCAGAACAACGCCATAAAGATAAGCATACTGACAATCGAGTAGCTCAGGAAATACAGCCGACGTGCCGTCCGACTATACGTACGTTTGATGAACAGTGGCACGACTGTGGCGACACCAAGCGGAATAACGCCTAAGAGCCACTTGTCGTCAGTCACCGACCACAAGATAAAGACCAGGATAGCGACGTTGGCAACGTAGGAAAATTCGTCGACCGCGATACGCAAGTGTCGGATAAAAAGTATTGAGACAGCAGCAATGGACACCACTAATGCCATCAGTGCTGTCAATGCCATTTGTTCGATAGCCGTAGCCCCGCCGAAGCGATAGTCGCCATTATGGAATACCAGGAAGAGTATGGTACTAAACAATATGGTCGCGAGACCAACCGACCGCCTATGCGGCGGTGCCAACGTTAGGATCAGAGCAGTGAATAATCCCAGACCCAGACCAATATAAATGAACATGGTAACCAGTATAGCGTACTGTTGATGCGATTGGACGTACAGTAGTTATCACCAGTATGCGCAATAGATAAGTGACTTAATGGTTATAATTGCAATATAGCATTATTGATAAGCAAACCAATATGAACCAAAGAAAATTAGAAGAATATGCGTGGTTTCCATACGTGGCATGGACATTGACTGTAGTCTTTGCAGGCTACGTAATGTATCTTGCTTTCGACTTACGAGATAAAGCAAATACCCTGCAAGATAGTACGTTGAGTCTAGAATTTCGCATTGAACAGATCGAAAGAATGTTGCATGAACAAACACGCGAGATTCGTGAAGCAAATGGTGTAAATGATGAGATGACGGTAGAATAGGACAGTGATGTATCAGCGCCATCGACGCCTCATCCACATCGTCAGCTTCATAGTGTTTGCAACCGTTTTACTTTACGGTGTTGTTTTGTTTACTCAGTTTTTATTGGCAGACCAACAAGCCAACGCGTTTGTCAATCAATACGGTTACTGGGCAGTCTTGGTTGCCTCATATGTGGCAGGATTGAATGCCATTGTGCCCATCCCAGCCACCTCACTCGTACCTGTCTTTTTGGCAGCTGATCTTTGGCTGCCACTGATTATTGCCATCTTAGTAATTGGTACCACCTTGGCTGATCTGACTGCTTTTGGTCTAGCCGTCCTCGGTCGTAAAGCGGCAACGGGAAAATTTCCCAAAGTAGAGGCGTATGCAAGGAAACTCCACGAGAAAAAAGAAGTACACCTGGCTATCTTTGTCTTCGTGTATGCCACCATCTCACCGCTACCAAACGAAATCATCTTAGTGCCTTTAGCTCTCGCTGGTGTTAAGCTACGAGTTCTGATTCTGCCTCTAATCGTAGGGACTATCATCTACCAAACCTACTTTTCTTTGACAATGCAAGGTGTTTTTAACTTTTTTGTTGGCGGGTAAAAGCCCACCCCCTGATTACCTCGTAAACTCCCCTGCGCCAAGAGTACAGGGCATTAGGTATACTATATCTTGGCGCAGGACCAGGGAATTTTGCTAGCAATGGTGCCGGCCACCGCCGGCACGTGTTTTAGTAGTCTCATTCATCCCCGAGCAAAAGCTCGGGGATGAATGAGACAGAGCCAATAAACATCGGCAATTCGCAAAGCGAACGGTCGGCCACACCAAATACCACCATACAGGTTCGTAAGTAGTGTTTATATGCTCTTGTAAGCTCGACATACACCACTGAGTATTAGGTAATTGGTGTGGCGAAGCTCGCGCGGACAAATAAAAAGCAGTCCACTGCTGTGTCCGCGCTCTAGGATTCGAACCTAGGACCTTTCGAGTATCAGTCGAATGCTCTAGCCAACTGAGCTAAGCGCGGACACAGCAGTGGACCAGATGGGCTTCACTACTATAAACGCCCGTTACTATAGCAAATAATCCTTTAAAATGTAAGTCTTGGTCAGCTTTGCAAGCTGGGTAAAATATGCAGATCGAGCGTTGATACGGGGTATACTATAGCTATATGCGTTATCTTGTTTTGACTTTTGCTTTCTTGCTGCCAACTATTGTTTGGGCACAAAGCACCATCACCACTTTCCTGCAGGGCGTTCTTCAGCTTATCAATGGTTTTATCATTCCGCTGCTGGTTGGTATCGGCATCGTCTTCTTTATTATCAATGTCCTCCGCTATTTCATAATGGAGAGTGATAACGATGAAGGTCGAGCGCAGGCTCGACAATTTATGCTGTACGCCGTCATTGGCCTCACCATTATTGTCACCTTCTGGGCCATCATCGCCTTTATCGTGCAGGGGTTTGGTTTTCAGCTGGCTGCTAATTGCCGACCAGTACCAGACTATATCGATCCAAGTGGATTTGTCTGTGACGATGAGCCGCTAGATACCAGCGGTGTTGCTGCTGGAGCTGGAGATACCGCACCACCAGCTGCTACTATACCTGAGGATATTGACGCACAAGAGCCTGGTTTTACAGACCCGTTACCGGACCAAGAGCCAGTGCCGACGCCTGGGACTGGTGGAAATACTGGTGACATCGATGAGCAAGAGCCCGGCTTTACTGATCCCTTACCGGATCAAGAGCCAGTGCCGACGCCAGGAGCAAGAGAAGCAGCGGCAGCTGCCTTAGCGGCTACGCAAGCAGGAATTGAATCAGAAACCAACACCTACCTTAATAGCTCTGAAGCTGCTGAAAATTTTGGTGAATCGCTTGATGCCATTCGTGACTCTGGTCTTTTTGCCGATCTTGTTGGTGAGCCAGCCGGAGCAGTCAACGATCTGGACCGCTTGCAAGCAGCGTATCGGCTGCAACAATTAGGAGCTATCAATAATGAACAATACACCGATTACTTTAACGCCATCAATGCTAATCGGGAAGCGCAAGATATGCTCCCGATTACGCAAACTGCTGTTGTCGATACCATTGCCACCCCGCCTCCAAGCATAATTACAGCTAATAATGAAGTTCTCCGGGAAGAATTGCGTAGCACCCTACTCGCTAACGGTGATGCACTCAACCCCTCAGCGCGTGCCATACACGAGACTAACGTGAATAACCTTATTGATAACCAAATTTTTGCTGACAATAATTTAGCAATCGACAGATTCGAAGCAGTGGAGGAACTCTTTGGTGTTGCTGGCTCCCCGGTACCTACTGCTCTACAACTTAATGCTAACAATCCAAACCATACACAGGTCGCCGAGCGATTCCGTCATCAAGCTAACACAGAGAGTGTCTTTGCTGGTGATTTTGGCTCACTGCGCTAACACCACCAATGAATTACTCTTCGTGTGACCAAAAAAGATACCGATACGGTGGCTTTTTTGGTCACAACTACACAGCAGTACTCAACGCGACAATTCTCTTTTGTCTTATCCTTTGGCCTTGGTCTTTCCCAAGTGTCTGATACGAGGTTAGGGATGGTACGTATCATCTCCCCTTATGTGCTCAATTGAGGCACATAACATCGACCAATTAGCTGCCATTGTTACACTGTTACCAGGGTAACGACAACGTGTCCAATTGGAATTAATCCACGACCAGCTTCCGCTAGCCGTGCCTTGTTACGACTTAGTCCTTGTTATCGAGCTTACCGTAGGCCGTGCTAAACACGGACTTCGGGCACTCCCGACTCCCCT
>SKHJ01000009.1 GCA_007116965.1 Candidatus Kaiserbacteria bacterium | reverse complement strand
CGCGCGGTCAACGCGGTTAAGATGTTTGTGCATACTCGCTTGTATTGATTAGTTGCCAACACAACTAGCGTACCGGCGAGTATGTTTGTTTCAAGTGTTGCGTTTCAGATTAGAATTCAAGGAGGAAAATTGACTACCGCCAAAATCTGCTTTCCGATCAACTGCTCTAGTGAGTAATGGTCAGTAATCTGCGCTGACGAGCGTTTCTCCCCTATCTCTGGACCAAAGTCTATATACAGTTTGTAGGCTGGGTGACGAGCTTCAGGAAATTCCTCTGCTCGCAGTATTGTCCCGACTCGGATATCAACGGCGGCAAAAGCTTGATAGGTAATTAGCTGTGACATAGAATTATTTGATCTTGGATAATTGTCGGATCGTCTGAAAATGAGTTTTACTTAGCGGGAGTACCGATAGCCGATTACCCTTGCGTACGAGTGCCAAGTCAGCAAACCGTTTGTCTGAGCGCAACTCAGACAACGTAACTACGCGCGGGTACTTCGCAACAAAAGATACCTCAACCAACAACCATCGCGGATTGGCCGGGTCAGACTTTGGGTCATAGTGGGTATCGTGTGGATCAAACTGAGTCGGATCAGGATACGCCTCTGACGTCACTACCATCTCCCCCACCACCCCAATCTCCTGGCAGTTTGAGTGATAGAACAGTGCTCGGTCACCGACCTTAAATTCGTCACGAAACATATTGCGCACTTGGTAGTTACGGACGCCATCCCACGGTTCAGTACCAACCCGCTGCAGGTCATCTATCGAGAACTCACTTGGTTCGCTTTTCATCAGCCAATAGCGCATATTCAGTAGATGCAGTATACAGCAAAAATCACCCTGACGGGTGATTTTTGCGAGTACTTAACGCATGGCGAGATGACGTCCCCAACATGGTGCTGAGGCGTTCCAAGGCTGAGTACCTTGACGTTCGTAGAGATAACGAGCGTACGCCATATTATCGTAGATATTTTCCAAGTCGAGACCAAGTCGTTTAGCTGTCTGTTGGTGATAACGCAAATTTATCTGCATTACTCCGGTATCAGCGTTGTCGACGTAGCCGCGCAAGACCGAACCATCTGCCAATGTATGACGGAAGGTTGACTCGCAGCGAGCAATTTCAATCATAATGGGAATATCACTAAAGTACTCTCGAACCACCGCCTCTACCTTACTCGGTGAGGTATTGGCGTGAGCAACGGTCTGAGCGGTTGCCTGCTCAGTAACAGTTGCTTGACTCGAAATATGGCCAAATGCCACGGTGCGCTCAGGGGTCGGATTGACACTCGATACACTCAAGAGCACAGCAATGACAGTGGATAAAATAAGCCAATGGTCTTATCTGACAAACATCAACCGAAGTTGATGACCACAAAATGGTATCACATTTCATGGATTTTCTTAATTATACTATATTTTTATTATTTTGTCAATTGCTTGACTTCTTGCTGACCTAGATACGTTAAAGCTCCCAAAAGACCGCTATCATCCCCATGCTGAGCAGTTGTGATAAAGGGACAGTCTGTAAAGCCGCTAAGCGACTGGACGGTATGCTTACGGATATCATCGACCTTAATACAAGGATTACCTAATATCATCGATCCACCGAGGACAATTACTTCTGGTGACCAATATAAAATTGAGTTACGTAGTCCCTGCGCCAAATAATTGGCCAGGGTGTCCCAGAGTGCATCAGATTGTGGAATGTCATACGGCCTGCTGCCCATTCGCTGCTCTACGGCCCGACCAGAGACAAGATTTTCTAATGTTGGTTCGAAATCGTCACCTAACACCGTTCGATCAATATCGATGTTTTGGTGTCCTGGCTCAAAACCGACTGTCGCTTGATCGATCTGTCCCGATTCTATCTTTACTCCACCAACCCCCGTACTGACGCTGTGGTAGACTACGATCTCAAACCCCTGCCCCGCTCCCGAAACCGCCTCTCCCAAACCAGCTAAAGCGGTATCATTCTCAAGCCAAACCGGACATTGCCAGACCTCCTCCAGAGTTGCGACTATTGGTTCATCTGCCCAATGCGACAGTATCAGATCACGATGGAGACTACGCTTATCTTCTGCTAACTGTCCGCGAATACCACCAGCTGCTCCCGCTACCACCACATCACCTCCTAATAGCTCTTGCGCTGTTTCTAACAGTTTCTTGACACCCGCTTTGGCTGTTGTCGGTGTCTTGAATCGTTTAGTCGCTGCAATATGTTCTAGATCATGAGCTACGGCCACGCTCGTCGTTGTTCCGCCAATATCAAAGACCAGGTACGCCATAGTGATCAGATCTGCCGCACATCATTGTAATCGACATTCTTAATGATATACCGATACGCCTCATCAACTGAATCGACCAATGTCATCAGTTTAAGGTCTTCCTTACTTATGGTCTGGTGTTCATGTAATAATGAGGTCTCAAACCAGTCCAGGAGCGGCTGCCAATAATTCTTACCGTACAGTACAATCGGTATTCGTTTGATCTTTTTCGTCTGAATCAGTGTCACCAACTCCATTAACTCATCGAGCGTACCGAAACCACCTGGGAAGTACACATATGCTTCTGCTGCAAAAGCCAACATTACTTTGCGTGAAAAAAAGTAGTCAAAATTAAGCGACTCAGTCACATAAGGATTGAGCTTCTGCTCGAAAGGTAACTCAATATTAAAACCAATCGAATGACCGCCGGCGTTATACGCACCAACATTAGCAGCTTCCATAATACCGCCACCACCGCCAGTGATAATAGTAAATTTTCGCTTAGCTAAGCAACCAGATAGCTCAACTGCCGCTAGATAATCTGGGTGGTCAGGTTTGGTGCGAGCGCTGCCAAATACTGTTACTGCCAAGCCATGAGACCTGAGTACCTCAAAGCCTTGGACGAATTCTGACATAATACGAAAGACCCGCCACGACTGAACCGCTGCCCCTGTATCCTCAATACTTGGACACAAGAGGTCAGAGACGACTCGACTTTGTTTTTGTTTGGTCACAGAACGATTACGGGTAGTAACTCTTCGTTTTGGTGCTGATTTCTTTGGTGTTTTTGCCATACGCATTATAGTATATCATTTCTACTCCACTACTGTCGTCGGTTTCTCAACGACTGCGATGAGCTGTTCGTTGCCGCTCAAACACCCAGGCATACGCTGCCCCATAGTAAATACAGGCGGTAGTCAAGTAGACCCAAACGAGGATACCCAGAATAAGACCAGCCGTGCCAAATAAATCAATAGCGGGAGTACTCGCAATCCACCAGGTCACGAGCCAACGAAGGAAAATAAAGCTAATTGCTACTACCAGCGCTCCGGTCAAACAACTCGACCAATGCAATGCTCGACGACCGAGAATAGTAAAGGTGGCATAAAACAGTCCAACAGTTAGAAGAAAGATACTGGTAGTCTCAAACGCCGCTTGCAGTCCCTGATTAATCCCAACCAGCGACACGCTACTATGAAAAACGATTATCGATATTAGGTATATCTGCAGAAGAATAAAGAAGCCTACAGCCTTACCGGCATTAACCAATACCGCCAACCAACCACTGCCAGTACTGAGCCAGATACGCTGCAGGCCATACGTTAACATATTGAAGGTATAAACAATGATCCAGAGAAAGAAGACGTAACCGAACCACGGCACACCATACCCCACCTCGCTCATGTCAAAATCGGCCGTGACAACAATCAATAATTCGGTGATATCCGGGGCCAGCTGCATTCCCCACCCGATCAAGGTCTCGATAAACTGGTCACGTCCAATTAGCCAACTAGCTGTTGTGACCGACACCGCCAAGAGCGGTATCAACACAAACGGTGTTAGGTAGGCCAATGCCGCAGCCAAAATACCCGCTTCGCGCCGGTACCAGTGTAGGGCCGCCTCCCAAAACAATCGCAAGAAATGCATACTCTCAGTCTAGTATACGCTATTCTCGACAACCTACAGCGATCGTGTACCCAGCCGCCCGAGCACGCGACGCGTCAACAAATACTAATCGGTTTTCAGGACTAATTCGCTCCCAGTGTCTACAGGTAACTGGATAATATCTCGTACCACTGCGAGAACCGATCACAGAAGCGGCAGTCTGCGATTCCCACGGAATGGTAAGACTATCACCGGCAGTATCAGGGGTCTGCAGGAGTCTAATCGCGGTTGATGTAGAGATCAGCGCTATCGGCCGCTGAGCGGCGGATAGCGCCCATTCTGTACCAGCCGAAAGCCGGCCAAGACCAAAAGCCACCAAAACCAACAACGTCATTAGCGCCAGCGTGAACCAACGATCATCTTCTGGATACGACTTGAATTTATTGAGCATATACCGTATACTCAGCCCGTTATTCTCATTTAGTATACCCGTAGTATGTCAAAGAAGAAAGCAGGTGGCTCATCAAAAAACCTTCGCGACTCACAACCAAAGTACCTGGGTGTGAAGCGTAGCGCCGGTCAAACCGTTAAAACCGGCGACATCCTCGTACGCCAACGCGGTACACGGATAGAAGCTGGTCAAAACGTTCGCGTCGGCAAAGATCATACTCTCTACGCCACAACTACCGGTACCGTGCAATTTGCAGACAAGCGCAAGGTTCGCTTCAACGGTGCCGTTGTCCGCAAGAAAGTCGCTAATGTGGTTGAAGTCGCTTAGTTACACTCGATAAGCGTGCGCCAGATCCTAAAACCCTCTCGCTAGCGAGAGGGTTTTAGGATTTGATATACGTCGCTCAGCGATGCCAGGCCTAGTTTCGTTCAATGCGGACTGCCTCGATCACGACAGGATCTACCGGGATATCACGTGCCCCGGTTGGTACTTGCTCAATTGCCGCCACGACTTCCATACCCTCAATGACCCGACCAAAGACAGGATGTCGACTAGTAAGTGGTTCTTTATCAAAATCAAGACCGGTATTGTCAGCGACATTAATGAAGAATTGACTACCACCTGAGTCTGGCTGACCAGTATTGGCCATAGCGATGGTGCCACGAACATTAGTCAAACGTGGGTCACTGACAAACTCGTCACGTATCATATATCCTGGCCCGCCTTGTCCATACGTAGCAGCATCTTCTCCTTTGGTGTTAGGGTCACCCCCCTGAATCATAAAGCCAGGAATGACCCGATGAAACTTAACCCCATCATAAAAGCCATCTTCTGCAAGGGTCAGAAAGTTTTCGGTGGTAATTGGCATCACGTCAGTAAATAACTCCAAGGTAATCTCTCCCAGATTAGTTTGAAGCGTAGCTCGTGGATTGTTCATATCAATGATTTCCTTATCGATTGTATAATCTTCCTCGGTTTCCTCGACTTCTTCTACCACTGGTATTTCAGGAGCGGTGATTGGCTCAGTTGTATCTCGTAAGCCTGCTGATCGTTCATTTGGTGCTGAAATACTCCACCAAGCCAAACCACCAACCAGCAGCAATGATCCGATCACTAAAATAACTACTTCGCGCATACCTCGCATAGTCTAGTTTGAAGAGTTAACGATCTTAATAGATACCTCTGCACTACGCTCACCATCGGTTAGGGTTAGGGTATGTTCGCCCAGTGATTTTATTGAACGTGGTACTACTAACATAACTTCTGCGACTTCCAGTCCTCGGCCAGCCAAAGCTCGCACCACATCCTTTACAGAAAGTGCTTGGAAGAGTTGTTCTTGTTCGTTGGCTTCCATCGGTATCTGAAGCTGTTCGGCTTGTAAGGCCACTAGTAGCTCGTCAAATTGACGAGCTACTAGCGCTTGTTCCGCCGCTATCTGTGCCGCCTTGCCAGCTAGCTGTTTTTGCGCTGCGTTAGTTGCCGGTACCGCTAAACCACGAGGTACGAGCTTGTTGAGCGCATACCCTTTGGGAACATCAACTATTTGAAACTTCCGGCCCACATTTGCGACATCTTGCTGTAAAATCACTTTCATACACTATAAAACCTACCCTTCTTTATAATCACGTGAGCAACATACTAACAGAAATCAGATAGTAACGCTACTCGTCAGTCTCTTGAGTCTCGATTTCGTTACCTACGTGGTCTAATGCAGCCAGATCGAGTCGATTATACAAATAATCGATGGCTGCGACTAGTTGCGGGTCCTCTCCTTCAAGTCTTTGTTGCGGTGTGCGGCGCACTTCAATCTCTGGTGACAAACCACCATCGGAGATAGAGACACCGTTGGGTGTTACCCAGCGAGCGATGGTCACCTTAAGCGATGATCCAGTAGCCAACGGAATAAGCTCTTGGACCGAACCTTTACCAAACGTCTGCGTTCCCAGTAAGGTGGCGTAGCCATGTTCAGATAGTGCACCAGCCACAATCTCTGATGCTGAAGCCGAGCCGCCGTCAATCAGCACCACCATACTCTCGGGAGTGAAATTCTGTATCAGTCGACCTTGACTTCGGAACACTCGATTGCGTCTACCATCGCTAAACTCTTCCGAAACTATCGGCGTACCGGTTGGTAAGAAGAAGCTGCTAATAGCAATAGCACTCTGTAAGAAACCACCGGGGTTACCCCGAACATCAAGTACTAATTTTTGATATCCGCCACGCACGTACTCACGCAGAGCCTCTTGCATCATCGCTTCAGCCTGAGCGTTGAAGCTATACAAGGAGATAACAAATACATCTTCAATCACTTCGGTGTCAACCGTAGGGATAGTGATAGTGTCACGTCGGATTGAAATTTCCAATAACTCTAGTTCTCCTTCACGCGCAATGGTTAAAGTCACTTCAGTTCCCTTCTCTCCTCGAATCCGCTTAACAGCCTCGTCGATACTCATCCGCTCGGTTGATTCACCATCAATCGCAGTAATGATGTCCCCCGCCAAGACACCAGCTCGTTCGGCAGGAGTATCTGGCAATGGCGCAATGACCGTGACTAAATTGTTACGCAAGCCGACTTCCATACCTACGCCCCCAAAATTTCCCGCAATATTTTCACTAAATGACTCTGCGTCCTGCGGTGGCAGAAAAACACTATACGGGTCACCAAAGCTGCCCACCAACCCGTTAATGGCACCGTGAATCCGCTCCTCAACACTTGGTAGTTCGGTAGACGAAGCGGTGGCAAATTTTTCATCCATCAAGTCCCAAACTCGCCAAAATTCCGTCATGTCCACCGTCTCAACAGGCTTGGGGGTGCTCGCAAACAACGAAAAGATGCTCGCTGTTTGTGCCTGCTGGTTAAGGCCAAGTGTTATCCCAGCAAAAAAGGCAGTTACCCCAAACAACAAGGCGACGAATAATGCCCAGGCCGAACCACCACTACGGCCAGCCTGCACTTCAAGATCAACACTGCTTTCGCTCACAGGTTCTTCGGTCAAGAATTTTGGCTCGATATCGTGATATGACATTACCTTGCATTATGACACACCTAACCGTGAACTGGCAAAAAATACTGTACGCTATCCTAGCGTTAGTGACACTTTCGTTCTTTGAAAAAACAAAAATGCGGTAGCATTTTGGTGTTCAAACCAATTAACCGCTAACGCATTTTTGTATGCACAAGAATACCAAATT
>SKHJ01000037.1 GCA_007116965.1 Candidatus Kaiserbacteria bacterium | reverse complement strand
TGTGAATGGAGAGTTTGTTTATTTTGGCTTGGGAATACAAGCTCATATGACCATTTTATATTACTTTTCATGGTCTAGAGCCAATACTAAATTGTCTCATCCCTTACTTTCTTAAGGGTGACAAATGTATGTGAGATTATTCAGGGGGTCGCCAACGTGGACATATCAACAGTCTGTTGGCCTGGCGACCGCATTACGACAGCGAGTCTCGTGGTATGATACCAGTGTGAACGTGATATATTGGCGAGCTTCTATATAATTACGTCCCTTTTTTGGTATGCGCGTACTAACATTTGGCTGGGATTTTCCTCCAATTCGTAATGGAGGATTAGGGGTGGCATGTTATGGCCTAACGCGCGAACTCTGTCGACAAGGTATCGAAGTCATCTTTGTACTCCCGCGCTCACAACCCACCAGCGGACCGCCACGATTTGTGTTTGCAGATATCGAACGTAATGTACGAGTCTATGAAGTACCCTCAGCAATTGCTCCTTACTACGGCTCACAGTCTATTCGTGCGGTCTATGACGAATTTGGTCGACAGATTGTTTCTCAGCATACTATGCTCGAAGCGGTCCATGCCTTTGCTAGACGCGCCGCTTTGATCGCTCAACAAGAGGAGTTTGACCTCATCCACGCGCACGATTGGACTTCATATTTAGCGGGAGTAGCTGCCAAACGGGTTAGTGGCAAACCGTTGGTCCTGCACGTGCATGCTACCGCTTTTGATCAAGCGGCGAGCGAGAATATTGATCCGGCTATGTACGAGATTGAACAGACTGGTTTTGGTTATGCTGATAAGATTGTGACGGTTAGTCACTTCACCAAGAATATTGTTGTCACTAAATATCAGGTCCCGCCTGACCGAATCGAGGTCATCCACAATGGTTGTGATACTCACGCACCACCCCGTCATGCACCAACCCTGCAAGAATTGAAAGCTCAGGGTAAACGCTTTGTAATGTATCATGGTCGGATCACGATCCAGAAAGGTGTTGATTACTTCGTCCGGGCTGCGCGACGCGTGGTTGATGTCGATCCCAACGTGATATTTATCGTTTCAGGCTGGGGAGATATGACCAATCAGATCATCGAACAAGTCGGGCAAATGGGCCTCTCTCAGCACGTACTCTTTGCCGGCGCATTATGGGAAGAAGAGCGTGACCGGATGTACCAAAATGTCGATCTGGTAGTGATGCCCTCGGTCTCTGAACCTTTTGGTCTCGTACCTCTAGAAGCGATGCAACATGGCACACCATCTTTGATATCAAAGCAATCAGGGGTTGGGGAGGTGATTTCACACGTCTTGAAAGTAGATTTCTGGGATGTTGATGAGATGGCTAACAAGATCCTGGCCACGTTGCGGTATGGTACAATGCAGCGGCAATTGGTGCAGGAAGGTGCACAGGAGATCCAACGACTTAATTGGCACAGTGCCGCACAAAAGATCGTGCAATTGTACCATTCGCTACTTCGACTCATTACACCCTAGCCATCGTCCGGTATGCTCACGGTCTGCCCCTATTTTCACGTTCACCAACCATACCGCGTCAAGCGTTACCGAGTCTTTGATATCGGTGTTGATAATCAATATTTTAACGACGCAAGCGCCACTGATCTAAATAACCAGAGAATCGTTGAGAAGGTTGCTCATAAATCGTATCGGCCAACCAATCAGATCTTGCAACATTTGCTTGACGAGTACCCCGATTTTCGTTTTGCGTTGTCGTTCTCCGGGACGGTCCTGGATCAGTTTGCCGCATATGCTCCTGATGTGTTGGAGTCGTTTCAACGACTGGTGGCGACTGGTCGAGTTGAGATCTTGGCTGACACGTACCACCACTCGCTGGCTTTCTTCTATTCGGTGCCGGAGTTTGAGCGTCAGGTAGCACAACACAAAGAGCGGATCCAGTCATTGTTTGGCTACACACCTAGGGTGTTTCGTAATACTGAGCTTTCATATCGTAACGATCTAGCAAAATGGTGTGAAGATAATGGCTACGTGGGGATCATGGCTGAAGGTTGGGACCCTGTTTTGGGTTGGCGTAGTCCGAACTTCCTGTACCGACCGGTTGGTTGTGAACGAATAAAGGTGCTACTTAAGAACTATAAATTGTCCGACGACATTGCCTTTCGATTTGGTAATCGAGGGTGGGAGAGTTACCCGCTTTCAGCCGACACGTTTGCCCAGTGGGTACATTCCCATCATGGCAATGGTCAAACGATCAATCTCTTTATGGATTATGAGACCTTTGGTGAACACCAGTGGGAGGATACCGGCATTTTTGAATTTTTGCGGGCCCTGCCGTCGATGTTGATGCGACATCAAGATACCAGCTTTCGCACGCCGACCGAGACCATCGAAGCGTATGATGCGGTTGGCGATCTCGATGTGCCGCATATTTTGACCTGGGCAGATACTGACCGCGATCTGACCGCCTGGGTGGGTAATGATATTCAACGGGACGCTATCGCAGCGACGTACCAGCTAGAGCAAGACGTGCTGGCCACTGACCACCCTGAGTTGATCGAAACCTGGCGTAAGTTACAGACTTCGGATCACTTCTACTATATGTGTACCAAGTGGTTTAATGATGGTGACGTACATGCGTACTTTAGTCCATACGAATCACCGTATGATGCCTATATCGCTTTTATGAATGCCTTATCGGACTTGCAGTTACGGGTCCAGGCACATTTACGTAGTCAGATGTCGCAACCAACTCTCGCTACCGCTGCGGAGCAAACCGGTGAGACTGTGACATTGGAAAATGTGGTGACTGAGCAGCAGATATCACCAGGTACTGACATCACTCCCGACGCTGGTCGTAGTATACTAATGGTACGGATGCAGGCCTGGGGAGTGTCATTACGACAAATGTGTGGAGATATGTGGCAGCGTCTCCGGTCATTATTCAAATGAAACAAGGCGGTCTTTTATTAAGTAGCGTTCTTTATCACAATCTATGGCAACTAAGCAGACAAAAACGAGCAAAAAAACCACTGCAACTAAGCAAAAAGCAGTAACCAAAAAGGTAACCAAGAAAAAACCTTCGGCTGCAAAGAAAGCTACTACGAGTAAGAAAAAAGTTCGAACCAGTCGGGGCTCCAAAAAGAGCACTAAAAAAGTCAATCGTGAAGACTTAGTAGTCGCACTGCCAGAGCAAGCCTTTTGGGTCACGAATGGTTCAACGCTGCACACTTTGTTGGAATTGGCAGAAGAACTAGCGGCGATGGAACGTGATGTCTATTTGCATCATGTCACCAAAGACCGACATGACTTTGCTGATTGGGTCGAACAGGTGCTGGGTGATAGTGGTTGTGCTACCGCCTTACGGCGCGCCAAAGCACCAAAGAGTGCTCATACGGTCGTGGTTACTCACTTGAAGCGGTATCAACTGTAACTTTCAGGTATGGCACGCGCTGTCACCATCGGCAACGGCAATCTGCTCGTCGGCATCGATGAGCGTGGCCAAGTGCGTGACCTCTACTACCCGTATGTGGGTCATGAGAACCATGTTAGTGGGGCGAGTGGCAATAACCTTCATCGTATTGGTGTGTATGTCGACAGCACCTTTTCTTGGTTGTCAGATAGTGCGTGGGAAATTCAGGTTGGAGCAGACGCTGAAACGTCCATCGGTAGTATGATGGCAGAACACCATGGATTGGGTATTCGCTTGAAGACGAGAGATGCCGTACATAATGAGGCCAATGTGTTCTTGCGTTCAATCGAAGTCACCAACACTGGTAAACAAGCGCGAGACGTTAAGATCTTCTTCGCGCAACAGTTTCATATTTCAGAATCACGTCGTGGTGACACCGGGTACTATGATCCAAGGGTCAAAGCGATCATCCATTACAAAGGCCAGGTGGCCTTGCTTGTCAATGCGTACTGTAACGGCAAACCATTTCCTGAATATAATATTGGCATCTTTGGTATTGAAGGTAAGGAGGGGACATTTCGTGACGCTGAGGACGGACTGCTCTCAGGCAATCCTATCGAACACGGCTCGGTCGATTCAGTTTTAGCCTGCCCGCTTCCACTCGCAGTTGGCGAGTCACAGACGGTCGAGTATTGGATGGTTTGTGCTGGTTCGATTCCAGAAGCCCATACGCTAGACGAATATGTGCTCGAGGAAACACCTGAGCGATTAATTGCCTCGACGGAGGCTTACTGGCAGGCATGGACTAAAAAAGAAAATATCGACCTTTCACTTTTTGCCGATGATCTGCAACGTCTGTTTTATCGTTCTTTGATCGTGGTTAGAGTCCATACGGACAACCGAGGTGGCATCATTGCTTCGAGCGATACTGATATGTTGCATCACGGTCGCGACACCTACAGCTACGTGTGGCCTCGCGATGGTGCTCTGATCGTACGAGCTCTGGCTCGGGCTGGCTACGGTGATCCGACCAAGCGATTTTTTGAGTTTATGGCGCAGTGCCAAGAGCCAGGTGGTTATTTAATGCATAAGTATCGGACGGACGGATCATTAGGCAGTTCTTGGCACCCGTGGTTCTTTCAAGGTGAGCCACGTTTACCGATCCAAGAAGACGAGACCGCTTTGGTCATCATTTCGCTCTGGGAGTATTATGAGCGCTACCGAGCGTTGGAATTCATTGAGTCGATGTACAACTCATTTATTGAACCTGCAGCCCAATTTATGCTTGAGTACATCGAGCCTACTACCGGCTTGCCACAGGCCTCATTTGATCTTTGGGAAGAGAAATATGGCACTTCAACGTATACCGCGGCGGCGGTTTCAGAAGCGTTACTGTCAGCTTCACGCTTCGCTATTTTACTCGGCAAGGAATCAGATGCTCGCTCGTACCAAGCCGCAGCAGAGCGAATGCAGACCGCTATTCTTGAGCACCTGTATGACCCTGAGCTCGGTATGTTCGTCAAACACGTGCGGCACGGTCCTGACGGGCGTCTAGAATACGATCGGACGGTGGATGTCAGTAGTTTACACGGGGTTGTTGATTTTAATATTTGTGCTGTCGACGACGACCGGGTTTTACGATCATTGCAGACCGTGACTGAGCGACTGCAGGTGCACGCTAATAGTCGAGGTTTTGTTCGGTATGAAAATGATACCTATTACACGCTGCAAGATGCTGGTAGCCCTAACCCCTGGGTTATTACCACGCTCTGGATTGCGCAGTATTACATCAAGGCAGCGCAGACTATTGAAGATCTCGCCGCTGCCTACGAGCTTTTGGAATGGACCTGCTCGCACGCAACCGGGGCAGGTGTCTTAGCAGAGCAGATGCACCCACATACCCGCGAGCATCTTTCAACCGCTCCGTTGGTATGGAGTCATGCCGAATATGTGGTCACGATCCTGATGTATCAAGAAAAATATCAGGAGCTGGTAGCGGCCGGTGAAGACGTTTAGTCCATACCCCCCACGTACCCCAAAGGGGTTGGTAGCGACCGATCTGTAAGCGGTGAATAGAGTAGGCCAACCCTTGGCTTCCTAGTTTCTTACCAATGAGCGCAGCTAGACTACGCATATAGGTACCACTGCTGGCTAGACAGCGACAATGAATCAACGGGAAAGATTGGTCGTGGTACGCTTGGTACCATGCTTGCCAATCTGCCCGCACTGCCTCCCGACGGAAATCTGCCCCCAAAGCTTTGCTGTGCTCCGTCACGGTTGGGAGGCTGTTGATGCGGGTCAAGGCATTGTGGTAGAGGGTGGTTGCCGGTATGGATGCTACATGTTGTGGCTCTAGTCGATAGATTCTTGAGGTACGGGTTGGCAACTCGATCTCACCGAGACGACCTTCGAGGGTCCAGACGTGCAGTGGTTTACCCTTGACGGTCTTGGCCGAGAAATGAGGGTAGGGAAGCGTGATACTGCCGGTCAGGTTGTGGCAGATCTCTTTCAGACTAGTAGATGCGGGTACGCTTGGTGGTGTGTGTACCCACTGCAGACGTCCGAGAATATCTTGGGTATCAGAGCTGACGCCGAGCAGAAGCGAAAAATCATATGCTTTGTCGAGCTGGTGATAGAGCGACTGACACTTGCATTCTTCACCAATCAGAATCAGAAGAGCCCCAGAGGCCATTGGGTCGAGACGGCCAGCGTAGGCCATTGGGGTACTGGTGAGTTCAGGGCGGGTAGCGCGGTAGCGCTCGAGGGCTTGGAGCGGGGTCTCACCGACTTGCTTGTTAATGATGATGTACGGGGGAGTGGTAGACATAGGGTGTACTCTAGCACACAAAAGGAAGCCCCGGACTAAACTCGTCCGGGGCGGGTGCCCTAGGGCGAAATCTGACAGTTGTGGTCGCGCACGATCTGCAGTACGGCTTGATGGGTGCCCCAACCGCCAAAGGCGACCACCTGCATCGTGTAGTCGGCAACTTGAAAGTGAACCATCTCTTCGGCGTCTTCCGGAAGATACTGATATACCAGCAGGCAGCCAACCATCGGTTCGTCGGGCCGGGTCAGGTCGTAAATTGGCTGGATGTCCACCAGCTGGACCGGTTCTCCGGCCGCAGCGTCACTCTGGATGACAACCGGTAGTTCGTTGGCTACCGACGGTCCTGCGGTCAGTAGAGAGACCACAACCAAAAGAAGAACATTTCTCATTTCTGTCTCCTGCTCGATGACGTGCGGTTCATTGCGCACTTCTTTATTATAGCATATTTTTGTAAAAAATCAATCCCTTCTAGGCAGATATTATTCATCACTCTCATCCTTAATCTCAACCTGAATGATCTCTTCAATGATATCTTCAAGCGCTACTACACCTAAGAACTGTTGGTTTTGACTCTGGACAATGGCGAGGTGTTGACGCTTTTTCAACATTGTCGCCAGGACGGTATCTAGCTTCGTATCCGGACGGACAGCGAGAAAGGAACGTTCCATCGCTTCGTCGGTTTGCTTTAGTGGGGTGTCTGGTGGTTCACCGAGCAAATCTTTGGCGTAGAGAATACCAACGATATTGTCAGGGTTGCCACTGTAGATGGGGTAGCGAGAGTAGCCGTGTTCTTGTAGTTGGTCTACCAAGGTGCGGTTGAGGCGTTGATTTTCATCAAAACTGACTACGTCTTCTTTATCTGTCATAATCTCACGTACGGTGGTATGAGAGAATTGGAGCGCACCGTGGATGATGCGTTCTTCGTCGGCGTCGATGACTGGCTGAGCTGCATCTTCAAGCTCAGAGACAATAGCCATCAACTCGCGGCGGGTGTAGATGGTTTGCATTTCTTTGCCCAGGAGGCGGTCGAGTAGGTATACAATGGGCCAGGTTATGATATGCGTGACACGCATCAACCAGCGCAATAATGGCGCTGCCCAATCACCAACGGTGAGAGCGTGTCGGGTAAAGGTAGCTTGGGGGATGATCTCGCCAAAGATCAGAATTAGAATAGTGGCCATAACAGCGGCCATCACTCCCGAGGCTAGGGTTGAAAGGTAGACTGAGAGAACGGCGTTGACCGCTACGTTGCCAAGCAGAAGAGTAGTGAGGAGACGGTTGCCGTGCCGGCGCACTTGCCAGACTCGGTCGGCCTGCTTATCACCAAGTCGCGCTTTGCGGGCTAGGTTTTGCGGGTTGAGTGAGAAGTAGGCGAGGGTGAGGCCGGAAAAAAGAGCAGAAAGGCCGATTAGTCCGATCGCTATAAAGTACGTGAGCATTGTCAATGGTTAAAATGGTTGGCCGCCAAGGAAGGCATTGAG
>SKHJ01000015.1 GCA_007116965.1 Candidatus Kaiserbacteria bacterium | reverse complement strand
TGTTAATGATTTCTTCCTTAATCTCTTTGGCAATACGATAGCCTTTCTTTGACATATTGTTTGTATTATTAGTGGAATAATACTCAGAATTGTTGTCTTAAGAAAGGGGTACCTTTCACTGAGCGAAAACCCAAGAATGAACCGCAACCCTTTTGCGGACTCATCTCCTGCGCTTCATGCGGCATGATGATAACTGGCGAACATAAATTCAAACGGCAGAAGAATGGCAATGTTCACGAGTACACATACTATCGCTGTACCAAGAAGCGAAAGGACATGAAATGTCCCGAATCTGCCGTTCGAGAAAAGGAACTGAATCGCCAGTTATCATCACTCATCAAGTCAGTTTCTTTGCCCACCGACTGGGCGGAAGAACTAAACCGTATGGCAATAGCCGAGCATAAAAACTCCGCCCAGTCGGTGTCTGCCCGCGTGGAAGAGAAGGAAGCGAAGATACAAACCATTTCGCAGAAACTCCAGCGACTTCTTGATGGCTATTTAGAGCAGGATATTGAGCGCACCACATATCGTCAAGAGAAGGCAAAATTGTTATCGGAAAAGAAGTCGCTTGAGGAAGAAATATCGTCTCTTTCACGCAGGGCAGAAGATTGGCTCGAACCGCTCCAAGAGTGGCTAAAAGCCGCTCAGCGCCTTGACGCAATCGCGTCTGATGCAGACCTTTTTGTGAAAAAGGTCTGTGCCAAAGAAATCTTTGGCTCGAACCTCCGCCTCGGTGGAAAAGCTCTGGCCGTCGCCGCAGGCGACGAGCGAATTGGTGTTGAAAAATCAGGCCAAACAGCATGGGCGGCACTTCGTACCGCCCATGCGTCTGCTGGTCAAAAGCCAACGAGTCAAATTCTGGTGCCCAGGGCGGGACTTGAACCCGCACGCTCGTGAGAGCAAGGGATTTTAAGTCCCTCGTGTCTACCGATTCCACCACCCGGGCGTTGTCAAAATGTACAGTTATGTGCAGTTTTAGCTTTTTAACTCAAACTGTACTTGAGGCCAGGACGGGTGAGAATGTCTGGGAGACATTCGCAAGGCCTTTTGTGGTAGATTCGACCGCTGGGGAGAATATACCCAAAAGGTGTACTGATCTCGTAGAGATTCGAACCTTGGTTCGATTTCCGTCCTGGCTATGTACATCGTACTGAGCAATGCTCAGTACTTGAGGCCAGGACGGGAATCGAACCCGTGCATGGAGGTTTTGCAGACCTCAGCGTTACCACTTCGCCACCTGGCCAACAGGCAATACTCTAGCACTTTTAGCACAGTAATTAAAGTCGTTCATCTTTCTCGGCGCCATTGATGTCATTCCATAATTCATCGATATGCTGACGATGACGTTCGCCATAGTCGACAGCGAAGACTAAATGAGGTATTCGTTTGAGCTTTGTCTCTTTCTTGAGATAGTGTCGGAGGTCTGAGCCGTGTCGTTGCAAGAAGGCAAGGGCGTCGGCCTCACGATTGTCGGGGATGGTGGTGAATAATATCTGCACCTGACGAAAGTTGGGAGCAACTTCCACCCGAGTGACAGTGATCATCGGATCGGTATTGGCCTCCCGCAAAACAAACTGTGCTGTGGCAGAGCGAATGATCTCAGCGACCGTTTGGTGCTTATCAGACATAGTCGTTAGGTTATGACTAGATCGACGCTGTCTATAAAGTCGCCAGGCGCGATCTCAGCTTTGGTCTCCAGCTGCATACCAAACTCACCTTCAGTGATCATATCGGTATCACTTTTATACTGTTGGATGTTCTTGATGATGCCGGTACCGATCTTTACCTCACGACGCAAAATGTTGACCTTCTGGTTCAGCTTTATCTCACCACTTTCTACACAACCACCAATGACGTGGGTCTGTTTCTGTACACTGAAAATTTTAAGTATCTTAGCAGTACCGGATACGACCTCTTCTTCACGTTTTGGAGTTTTGTTGGCAAGCGTCGTGGTGATCCACTCGGTCAGATCGTAGATGATTGAGAAGTTGTCAATTTCGACACCCAGTCGCTCAGCTAGCTCCTGGGCACTTCGTTCGATAGCGACGTTAAAACCGACAATAATGGCGTTTTCGGTGGCGCTGGCAAATTGTACATCGGCGTGTGTGATGTCACCAACACTGCTACCAATGATTTTGATCACGATACGGTCGGAGCTGAACTGCGCAATTTCGTGCTCGATGGCTTCGAGACTACCGAGCGCATCTGCTTTGATCAGGATGGGGATGATTGGCAAACTGGTCTGCATCCGTGCTGTAGCTGGCGCCTCCTCGTTAGTAGCTGAGGTAATTGCCACCTCTGCCTCTTTCTTATTGGTAACTACGTAAAAATCGTCACCAGCATTCGGGATGGCGGTGAAGCCAATGATACCGACTGGTGTGGCTGGTCCAGCTTCTTTGATGCTTTTACCCGTGTAGTCTTCCATCAGGCGGACAGGGGCATAGGTACTACCAGAAACGATGCAGCTCCCGATTCGCAACGTACCATTTTTGACGATGACAGTGGCGGTGTTGCCTCGTTTGGTATCAACCAAGCCTTCAATGACTGTTCCGGTAGCGTTGGCGTTGCGATCGGCGGTGAGCTCGAGGAGGTCGGCAGAAAGGATGACTAAATCGAGCAATTCGGATACGCCGTCTCCTTTCAGGGCAGAGATGCCAACCCAGGGAATGTCGCCACCCATCCCCTCGATGTAGATTTCGTGCTCTATTAAGCTGGCTTGGGTTTTTGCGATATCGGCTCCTGGCTTATCGATTTTGTTGATGCCGACCACATACGGAATACCAGCTTCTTTAATCGAAGCGAGCGCTTCTAGTGTCTGTGGCTTGACGCCGTCTTCAGCCGAAACCACCAAAATGGCGATATCAGCAACATCGGCACCGCGCAGCCGCATCTTTTGGAAAGCGGCGTGACCGGGCGTATCAAGGAAGGTCAAAGCTGCCTTTTGTCCTTCAGCGGTGGTGTGTTCAACTTGGTACGCTGAGAGGTGTTGGGTGATACCGCCTGCTTCGGTTGCAACCACGTTGCTTTGGCGAATGTAGTCAAGCAGGGTGGATTTACCGTGGTCAATATGACCCATAACCACTACGATTGGCGCGCGTGGTGCGATGTCTGGGGTTGCTGTTTTTTTACTTTTTTTTGCCATACTAATACTAAATTCAGTCGGTCGTCACTCCACCAGAGTGCCCAGCAGATGAGATGTTATCGACAGAGGCGGTGAACCAGCTATCGGGACTCGGCATGCAATACCTTGTCAGCTAACAATGCCCGCCAGTATAGCAAATATTTACATAATTTCCAACCTGTGACATTATTTTTGCCATGAACACATCTCCACAAAGGTGGTGGCATCGTTACTTGCCAGCAACAATCATGTCCGGCAGCCAAAAGCACACCCCTCGTCGGGTCTATCTTGATTACGCCGCCGCCGCCCCATTACAGCCGCCTGTATGTACCGCAATGCGGCCGTATCTCGAGGAATGTATTGGTAATCCGAACGCAATTCATCGCGAAGGACAGCGCCTGCGTCACGCTCTCACCGAGGCTACCGAGCAGGTGGCGCGATTGATGCAGATCAAACCAACGGGCGTGATCTTTACGAGTGGTGGGACTGAGAGTAACAATCTAGCCATCCGAGGGTATCTGCAAAAACAACGAGCGACAGGAACTTCGCTGGCTGGTAGCACTATTTTGACCACCACTATCGAACACCCAGCTACCAGTGAGACACTAGACGCTTTGGTATCTGAATACGGTGTACAGATTAAGTACATTCCCCTCGATGAGACGGGCTATATAGATGTCCAACAGTTTGAGAGTCTGTTAGACCCCTCGGTTATTTTGGTCACGGTCTCGCATATCAATAGTGAGGTTGGTGTCATCCAACCCACACAACAACTAGCACGCCGGCTGCGCCGATTTACCACTACCAACAATATCTCAATGATTCCGCTTCATGTCGATGCAGCTCAGACCCCTTTGTGGTATACCTGCTTGCCAGCAGCGCTTGGCGCTGACCTACTCTCACTCGATGCGGGGAAATTCGGTGGCCCGGTTGGCGCGGGTATGTTGTTGGCAACGCGGGCTGATGTAATGCCACACGCTATCTTGTTAGGCGGTGGTCAACAAGCAGGGGTTCGCTCTGGTACCGAGCCGGTCGCGCAGATAGTCGGTTGTGCGACGGCGTTTACTTGGGCACAGGCAGGGCATGAGGTGCGTGCCGAAGCGGTACGAGCGGTGCGAGATGCAGGTATCAAAATGCTACAAGAAAATATACCAGACTGCTATCTCAATGGTCCGGTTGGCGAACGTCGTGTAGCCAACAATATCAACATCTCACTACCTGGTCTTGATACCGAGTACACCGCTATCGTGCTTGATTACGCCGGCTTTGCAGTTAGTACCAAGAGCGCCTGCAGCTCGAGTGATAGTGCGGCCAGCGGGGTAGTGGCTGCACTGACTACTCCAGAACGGGCACGTTCAACCTTACGAATTACCTTAGGCCCCGAAACGACAGAGTCTGACCTGCAACGTCTAACCAATGTTTTAGCGGCGCATTGTGAGAAAATGCGCGAGATACAGCCTCTAGCCGGCCCTGTGAACGGTCAGGTTTGACTCTGCCGGGCATTCGTTGCAATATAGGATACGAGCGACCCGTAGTACTGAATGACCGAACCTCGGAATGTCAGTTTATCTTCATGGTAAGGATATAGCAACGAGATGAGTATGGGTCATTGGAGTTAGTTTAGTTAGACAGTATGCCAAGTTTTCAACATTTTACTACCAAAGCCAAAGAAGCTATCCGGAAAGCGCATGAGTTGGCGATCGAACGGGGACAGAATCACGTCAACCCAGTCCATTTATTGACGGCTTTAGCGATGCAAGATGAGAGTACGGTCATCGCAGTCTTGGACCAATTGGATATTGATGTTATCACCTTTACTGATCTCTTGATCGAGACCCTCGAGCAGCCAGAATCACAAACCACCATCTCGCAGTCATATCAGCTTTACTTGACCCCAGAGTTGGCCAAAGCGTTAGAGTATTCTGGTCGCTTGGCTGAGCAACTCGGCGACACGTATGTCGGTGTAGAGCATCTCTTTCTTGCTACTCTCGAATATCCTGGTCCAGCTCAAGAGATACTCCAGCGCGTTGGTCTCGATCAGGAGCGTGTTAACGTCACCCTCAAGGATATTCGCGAAGGCGAGGTTGCTGAAGCGCAGCAGCCCCGAAAGCTGCGCGCCTTAGTCAAATACTCTCGCAATCTCAATCAATTAGCCCAAGCCAACAAACTCGATCCGGTGATTGGTCGTGATGTCGAAGTTGGTCGCGTCATCCAGATACTCTCCCGACGCACCAAAAATAACCCGGTGCTAATCGGTGAAGCTGGCGTGGGTAAAACCGCTATCGCCGAAGGTTTAGCGCAACAGATAGTCCAGGGCACGGTACCTGAGTCGATCAAAGACAAAGAGATATATTCGCTTGATCTCGGTCTCTTAGTAGCTGGTACTAAGTTTCGGGGTGAATTCGAGGAGCGCCTTAAGGCAGTGATGAAAGATGTCGAGAGTGCAGCTGGCAAGGTGGTCCTATTTATCGACGAGCTTCATACCATTGTTGGTGCTGGACAGGCTGAAGGCGCGCAGGATGCGGCTAATATGCTCAAGCCAGCTTTGGCGCGCGGAGAACTGCGGGTGATTGGGGCCACTACCCTCAAGGAATATCAGAAATATATTGAGCGTGACCCGGCTTTGACGCGGCGGTTTCAACCCATCTTCGTCAATGAGCCATCACTAGATGATGCGATTGCCATTTTGCGCGGCTTAGCCGAGAAGTACGAACTCTTTCATGGGGTGCGTATTACCGACGACGCGATTGTCTCAGCGGTTAATCTTTCTGCTCGCTACATTACCGACCGTTTCTTGCCAGACAAAGCGGTTGATTTAATTGATGAAGCGGCCTCGGCTCTACGTATTTCGCTCGAAAATAAGCCTGAAGAGTTGGTGGTGGCTGACCGAGCAGTTCGTCGCTTAGAGATAGAGAAGGAGGCACTCAAGAAAGAAGTGGCAACAGATGCTCGACGGGATCATAAGGACCGATTACAAGCCATCGACCGTGAAATTGGCGAACTACGCGAGCAGACCTCAGCGCTGGTGACTAAGTGGAACAGCGAGAAAGAGGCTCTGGGTGAGATTGGTGCGCTTAAGAAGCAGTTAGAGGAAATGCGCTTAGAAGCCGAGCACGCCGAGGCGGCTGCGGATCTTACCAAAGCTGCTGAGATCCGCTATGATGCAGTACCGAATCTAGAGAAGGAGCTCGAGCAGAAAATGAAGCGACTTAAGAAACTCCAACGCTCACGTCGCCTCCTCAAGGAAGAGATAACAGAAGAAGATATTGCCAACGTCGTAGCCCGCTGGACCGGTATTCCGGTAGCACGCATGCTCGAAGCCGAGGCACGTAAATTGGCTCGAATGGAGGATGCTTTACGACAGCAAGTGGTCGGTCAGGACAACGCTATCAAGCTGGTCAGCGATGCTATCAAGCGTTCACGTGCCGGCATTGCTGATCCGCATCGGCCGATTGGCTCATTCCTCTTTTTGGGCCCAACCGGTGTGGGTAAGACTGAATTGTCGCGCGCAGTTGCTAGTTTTATGTTTGACGACCCCAACGCACTGTTGCGTATCGATATGTCTGAATTTATGGAAAAGCACGCCATTTCCAAACTGATTGGCTCGCCACCTGGGTACGTTGGCCATGAGGAAGGCGGCACCTTTACCGAACGCATCCGCCATCGGCCATATTCTGTCATCTTGCTAGATGAGATTGAGAAAGCACATCCAGAGGTCTTCAATATCCTATTGCAAGTCCTTGATTCTGGTCATCTGACTGACGCGAAGGGGCGTACGGTCAACTTCAAGAACACCATTATTATCATGACCTCAAATATCGGCGCTGAACACATCGACCGAATGTCGAGCCTGGGCTTTGCTATTGATCAGGGCGAAACAGCACAGTACAGCCAAGCCAAGGATAAGGTAATGGAGAGCCTGAAAACGTTCTTCCGCCCCGAATTTATCAATCGTCTCGATGAGATTATTGTCTTTGATATTCTGTCACCTGAAACCATTCGTCAAATCGTGGAGTTACAGATTGCTGAGGTAACAGCTCGACTACGACAGAAAGAGATAAACTTCTCAGTCAACAAAGAAGTGATGCAGTACTTGGCAGAGCAAGGGTACGACGCTAAGTTTGGTGCCCGACCTCTCAAGCGAGTGATCCAAAACAAGCTGCTCACTCCCATTGCTGCCATGATGGTTGACCAAGAGATGTTGCAAGGTGGCACGGTCAAGGTACGTGTGAAGAAAGGCGAATTGCACTTCGACATCAAGAAGAAAGCAGTGCGTCGCCGAGCTGCGCGCAAGACAACCGCTCGTACACGTAGTCGGCAAGCAGTAGCTGCGTAGCATCTTAAAGAATCAGGAAACACAATAAACTCGGCAAGACCCACCAGTCTTGTCGTTTTTGCTATCGGTCACATGTTACTATGATGGCAATGGACCCGCTGCAGGATGTTGAAGAGCACCAGCGTCAAGTAGGCAGCTTGAATTCTAATCTGAAACGCAACACTTGAAACAAACATACTCGCCGGTACGCTAGTTGTGTTGGCAACTAATCAATACAAGCGAGTATGCACAAACATCTTAACCGCGTTGACCGCGCG
>SKHJ01000033.1 GCA_007116965.1 Candidatus Kaiserbacteria bacterium | reverse complement strand
CAATCACAACTAGACCAGACGGTGCACCGTATGAACCACACCCCGCGGAAGTCACTGGGCTGGAAAACACCGGCAGAAGTGTATGAAAGCTTGTGTTGCAACTCAGGTTAGAATTCAAGCTCCGAAGCAAGTGGGGAAGTTTATGTCCGAAGTGCTTGTCTTGGGTGCAGCGGACGCTCAAGATGCTATCATATTGGTCTCACCAGACCACCCAGCACCCAACGGTAACAAATTACACTAAATGAGTAATTTTATAGCCAAACCAGGACAAGTCGATTATACCAACGTGCGATATGCACCGGTCATAAATATTGTGCTGGCATATGGGCGAGAAATATTACTAGTGCAACGAAGCCAAGTCTTGCGAACGTATCCTGGTTATTGGAGTGGGATCTCTGGGTATCTTGACGACCAACAGAGTTTGAAAGAAAAAGTCTACTCAGAATTGCTTGAGGAGGCAAACATACCTACGGCAGCAGTGGGGGAGGTGATATTGGCAAACATCTTTCACCAAGAGGCACTTGAATATCATAAGACCTGGATCGTGCACGCCATATTAGCTAGACTAAACGACGCAAGAACAAAGTCCCAGATTGAGCTCGACTGGGAGGCAGAGCAGTATGCTTGGGTAGATATAGATGCCGTTAGTGAATGGAATGTATTACCCGGCTTTATTGACGTGCTGGCGGCAGTACGACCATATATACAGCAAGGGAAGTGACCAGCTGTTTATTTTTGTAGATGTCGCACAATATATCTTTCACGACGTACAGCAATGTAGACCACTTCCCCCAAACTAGGTTAATATTTCTGCCAGGCAGATTTGATGAGCTCCGATGGATGAGTCGATCTGTTCGTATTTGTACGGTGTGAGCTGTCATTTTATTGCGTAATGATTTTATATCGTCTGCTAGTTTTGTCTCAGGTGTTTAACAGACTGTCGTCACTTGCTTATTAACCGTGTCATTTGCATAAATGTTCATTTGTGCTGGTACTAGTCTAGTCTATCTTTCCTTAATACTGCCAAAGCAAATACGTACTGAAGCTTCCCCACTCCGGTCAGGTGCGGCAAGTTCTCAATGTCGCACAATATTATGATTGGCTTGTCGGCTGACAAAGCGTATGTTTACTAGCATAGTCTTAGAACGCCCAGCCCCACTTTTTCCATCAGTTCACTTTTGCACAGAGGAAAAAAGTGGGACTGGGATGAATGAGGCCAAAAAAGTGTGCTGGCGGCGGCCGGCACCATAGCTAGAAAAATTCCCTGGTCCTGTGCCAAGTCATTTTTTGTAAGTAACGCCCTGTGCTCTTGGCACAGAGAAGTTTACACCTCTTCGTCAGTTTGCTTATGCTCATCCTGTGATCGTTTTAGGTCATTACCGAAGTGTACCCTCATTGCATTCAAAATGGCGCCCATTCGTGATGGCTCGAGACGTGTTAGCTTCCGCTGTATCACTGCCGCATCGAGGATACGAGCCGGTTCGTGGTCGGTCAAGTATTCCATATCCATATCAGCGTGTTCCGGCGCCACAGAGTGTTGGAGTGTTTGTAAACTAGGGTCATTACTGTATGTGGTCTGTAACCACTGCATTAACTGGCTGCGGATAATATTACCTTCTCCGTATGGTCGAAAAACCTTGTCAATCTGCAGGTCAAGTGCTTGGGCGTGCTCCTCCAACATATAAAAACCTTCGGCAATGGCACCCATCATCCCGTATTCGATAGCGGTATGAATCATCTTGGCAAAATGACCAGCTCCAGGACCACCAACATGTGTCACCCCTTCGTCTTTGGCTATCGAACGTAGGATGGATTCTGCTAACTGGACACCATTGATCTCGCCACCAAGCATGAGCACAGGGCCGGCTGTCAAACGGCTGGCGCTGCCCAATACACCACAGTCGATAAAATGAACCCCAGTATCTTTGCAGAGCTGTTGACGCCGTGCGCTCTGCATAAAAAAGGAGTTACTCATATCGACAATAATATCTCCTGATGAAACCAGTTCTCGGAGATCGATCAGCAAATTATCGATGTGTTCCTCAGGAATACACAAAACGATCACACGTGGTTTCTGTGGTGCTGATCCAAACACATCCCCTAACTGAGGGTGTGTGGCGATACCGACCGCTGCCGCTTGGTCTCGAGCGAGTGGTGAGATATCAAATCCAACTACTTCGTAACCAACTGCTATCGTACGCTGTGCCAAAGCTAAACCCATCTGACCAAGACCAATTTGGATGATACGAGCAGGTGTGTTAGCAGTAGACATAGTTGCAGTTGTTTAGCGAGGTTGGGCCGCGTGCGGTGGTAAGTACAACATTGGATCCAGATAGGCTTCGTGTGCAGCCACTGGAGTTGTGGCTGCGCCACAACTGGTCGTGGTCCGTATTTCATTGAATTGACGGACGCTGACCGCTTCCGCAACGTAGACGGTCAAGTGTAAGTGGGGTCCGGTTGAGAAACCAGTATTACCAGTGTAGCCAATCACCTCTCGAGTACCCACACGTTGTCCTGGTTGAACGCCGATATGGTCAAGGTGGGCGTATAGTGTGGCTAATCCATTGGCATGATCGATCAATATCCACTTTCCCCAAGAGAAACAGCCAGGTACTAAGTCTGTGTTGCCGATGGCCCGTACAGTTCCGGCCAGAGGGGCATAAATCGGCGTTCCCCGCGGAGCACCAAAATCCACGCCAGGATGAAAGGCTCGACCAGCATAGATACTAGGGTTACGAGCCGCAAATTCGGTACCGCCAAACAACTGGGTAATGCGAATATTCTCTAACGGCCAATCAAAGACCGTGGTACCAGGTGTTGGGATTGTGGTGGGGTCTAAGATAAAACGCAGTTCTGATTCGAATTCCCGCACCTCCCGGACAATCTGCTCTCTAGCTGCCCGGCGCTCGGATAGCATTTGTTGGTAGGCAGCTTCTTCGTTTTGGGTTGTGCGCAAGAGCTCTGCTTGCTCCGCTCGATTGTTTGAGAGAACCACGTTCTGACTATCGTATTGGTTCCGCAACGTGACAAGACTTGAACGTTGTCGTTCTGCTTCGTCTTGTTTGAAGATCAACTCAGCGCGCAGGGCCTGTAAGCGAGTGGCTTGATCAAACATATTTGAACGGACAAATTGCTTGGTTTCGAGTTCATTCCAGAATTCTGCCAGGTTATTATTGCGTAACATGACCAGTATTAGTGAGTCGTTTTGTGATTGGTAGTCTTGGCGGATATTATCAGCTAAACCTTCAGCAATACGTTCAATACTGGCCTCGGTAGCAGCAATTTCTGCCAGCAGTTGCTCAATGGTCAGATCAGCCACATCGATGCGTTGCTGGGTCGCCCGAATATCAGCCTGCACTCTACTCCGTTCAAGTTCTAGCTGTCTGATGGCTTGCTCTAGACTTGAGCGTTCCGCACCAACCTCACGTAAAGCAACTTCGTATTGAGCTATCTCGCGTTCGATAGCCTGTAGTCGATTACCACGCTCTTCGATTTGTTGTTGTAGACGCTCAATCTCTGCCCGAGACTGAGCGGAGACCACCGACTTCTCATTAGGTATGGCTATGCTAAAAACGCAAATACCTAGTACGCAACCATAAATAAATGCTCGAAACGTTACCATTACCCACCTAGTGTATCATAGGCGACTTGGAGACGCTCAAGTGTGATTGGTTGACCTAATGCATAAGCAACGGTGAACGGGTCAGGCGATCGTTCTTGCCCGGTCAGCGCCATGCGCATCGGCCATAGCACTTCCCCCTTACCAGTGGCTTCAACATACGGCCAAATTGCTGCTTTTATGGTGTCTGGACTAGAAAAATCAGCGTCCGTAAGTAAGCTTAGTAACTGAGCCAAACGTGGTTTGGCGGCGTCTGGTATGGGGTCATTTTTCCAGGCTAACGTGTTGGCAATAAGGGGTTTTGGGTTAAGAATAAAGTCATACTCCCCTGCCCTGCAAGCCTCCACGATCTCGCTAGTAGTGTGGGCACGTTCGAGCACGGTGGGGGCTAGTCGTCGAATTTGTTCTAACTTCTCTTGATCAATGTCCGGTGCGGCAGACGTGAAGCCAGTAACGATATATTCGACTTGTTCAGTCTGGGTTCGGTGAGCCAAATGTTGCTTGTTTAGCCATTTGAGTTTAGTAATATCAAAGATCGCACCACTTTTTTGGATCTGTGTGATAGTAAATTGTTCCACCAGCTCGGGTAAAGTAAATATCTCCTGGTCCGTACCGGGATTCCAGCCGAGTAAAGCTAAATAATTGACCAGGGTTTCAGGTAAATATCCCTGCTCTCGATACTCTGCTATACTGACCGGTCCGTGCCGTTTCGACATTTTCGAGCGATCAGGAGCTAAGATGAGTGGTAAATGAGCGTAGACTGGTCGGGTATATCCCAGCGCTTCCTGTAGTAAGATTTGCCGCGGTGTATTAGAGATATGGTCTTCTCCTCGGAGGATATGGGTCACACCCATTTCAGCATCATCAACTACCACAGTCAGATGATATAGTGCGTCATCGATTGCGCGGGCGATAACGAAATCACCAAGTTCGGTAGTGTCAAAACGTATTTCGCCACGTATGAGGTCTTTAAAGGTAATGATTGTGCCAGGATTACGTAGACGAACGACAGTAACTGACCGTGATGGATCTTGTTTGCTGGGTTCGATTGATTCGTAGGCTTTGTCGAGTTCGAGTAAGTGTTCAAGCTTTTTGCGATAGATTGCTGCACGTTCTGATTGACGAATTATCTGGTCATTATCCCAGTCAATACCGAGCCAGTGTAGTCCGTCAATAATTTCTTCTTCGTATACCGACTGACTGCGGGCGCGGTCAGTATCTTCACTCCGAAAAAGCATGCTGCCCCCTTGCTGTTTGGCAAACAGGTAGTTAAAAAGAGCGGTTCTGGCGGTACCAAAATGAAGATGTCCGGTTGGACTGGGTGGTATACGGGTAATGACTGACTGGTTATGATCCGTGTTCATGGCCGATCTGCAGTAACGCTTCACTAATTGCGGCGGCACCGCCAGTTGGTACAGCCGCTTTGGCGGCGGCGCTCATTTCTTGGTAGCGGGCGGTATCTTGCAGCATATGCAATAATTCAGTCTCGAGCAAGTGCTCGGTCAGATTGTGCTCTTCAATGACCACAGCACCACCGGTACGCGCATACGTATAGGCATTGCTTCGTTGGTCGTGACTGATTTCTTCGGGGATCGGAATGATAATGGCAGGTACTCCGTGTACACCGATTTCGTACAAGGACGTACTACCGGCGCGTGAGATGACAATAGAGGCAGCGGACAAAAGGCTATTGACAGTGTTCGCAGGTATTGTCCCGGCTACGTAGTACCGCTCAAGCCAGTCTGGGCGATCGACTAGTAATTCTCGGGCGGTCTGCTTTACGTACTCTTCATTGTTTGAACCAGTCTGGTGAAAGATGCGGACGTGTGGCAGGAGTTCGTTGAGTGAATTGAGTATGAGGGTATTAATACGTTCAGCCCCAAGTGATCCGCCGGTAACGTATACTAAAGGAGCATCGTTCGGGATACCGAGGTTGGCGTGTGCATCGGGGTCGGCGTGTAGTAAGTGTTGGCGAATCGGAATACCAGTTAAGGCTGTCCGTTCGCCAGGAAAATACTCAGCTGATTCTGCCCAGGAGATAGCAATGTAACGAGCAAATTTCTTAGCTAGACGATTGGCTCGACCTGGTTGGACGTCTGACTCGTGAATAACGACTGGTATTCGCAAAAAGCGAGCCGCTAACAAAATAGGGACACTGGTATAACCACCTTTACTGAAGATAACGTCTGGGTAGTACCAGTAGAGTTTCCAGATAGCTACAAAGATACCAAAACCTGTCTTAAATACATCTACTACGTTTAGGAGAGAGAAATAACGACGCAGTTTGCCAGCCGGACAACGGACAAAAGTGATGTTGTATGCTTCAAGCAGTTCGGGTGCGTATGGAGTTGGACCAAAATAATAGAGATCAGGTTTTTCAGGATTTTGTATCAGCACTTCAGCCACTGCTATCAGTGGATAGAAATGACCACCTGTTCCCCCACCAACGAAGCCTATGCGCATATTACTAGAAGTTTAGCACATCAACGCCGACGCGTACGGTGTTTAGAAACATTCAATACGATACCCATAGCCGCCAGGGTGGCCAATAGAGCTGTACCACCATGGCTAATAAAAGGTAACGGAATACCTGATATGGGAATCAAACCGACCATCGAGGAGATGTTTATAAAGGCTTGAGTGACTACAAAGGTCATAATACCAACTACCAATAGCATACCGAAAAGATCGCGCGCCTCGGTGGCAATGCGAAAACCACGAAATGTAAAGATTGAAAATAACATCACCAGTATAACAGTACCCAAAAAGCCAAACTCTTCTCCGAAGACAGCAAAAATCGAGTCCCCGATCGGCTCTGGTAAGTATTCAAATTTCTGGATACTTTGACCGTAACCACGACCGAAGAGACCCCCTGAACCAATCGCAATGAGAGATTGGTTAACCTGCCAACCAGAGCCTTGCGGATCGATGCTCGGATCAATAAATGAAGTTAAGCGATCCATCACGTATGGTCTAGTGAAGGCTAGGGCGGCAATCAGAATAACTCCCAGTACAACCATCAGACCGACGTCACGCCAGCGTCCACCAGCAGTAATGAACATCGCCACCGCTGCTGCACTGATGATCAGGAAGCTGTCGGTGTCTGGCTGGCTCAGGAGCAGTGCTGCAGGAATGGCTAGCAAACCTAAAAACGGTAACGACCCGCCTCGGAAGGTGTGTATTTTATCGGACACCCCTGAGAGCCAGGTGGCCATATAGATGATAAAACCAATTTTAAGTAACTCAGCGGGTTGTACGGTAAAGCCGCCAAGACTGATCCAGCGGGTCGCTCCTGCGTGTGTGAACCCAAGACCAGGAACGAAAACCAATAAAGAGACTGCACTGGTAAACAAAAAAATATAAAATGCATACATCCGCCAATGACGGTAGTGGATGCTACTGGTTAAGAATAGGGCCAATGAACCACCGATGATACCGAAGAAAAACTGATTGAAGACAACCGAACCAATGGAGGCACCGCTGCGTGGTATTTGCCCCAAAGCAGCTGAAGCAAAGATCATAAACCCACCAAAGACCAGAATAATGATCAGGGTTAGCAATATAGAATCTACACTACCTCGCTCTCGCATAGTGCTAGGTTAGGGTCAACAAAGCAGTTACTACCACGCCGAGTAGACCACACATCATACTAATAACCCAGTAACGCATTGTGACTTTGTGTGATGGCCAGCCGACAGCTTCTAGATGATGGTGGAGTGGCGCAATCCGAAAGAATTTCCTCCCCGTGTATTTACGATATGATACCTGGATGATATTCGATGCCACGGTTGCTACTAGCGGCGCGGCAATGATTGGTAAGACACTAAGGCCATGTCCTTCGCCTAGAGCATCAGTCATCAAAGCGACAACAGCTAATGTTAAGGTAAGGGCCATGGTGCCAGTTTCAGTCATGTAGAAGCGGGCTGGCGGGATATTGAACCACAAAAAAGCTAATATGGCGCCGACAATAGTGGCACAAAAGGCTGCAATGTCATACTGACCCTGGATGAAGGCAACGCCGACGTACGCGGTAAAGATGGAAGCAAAGACGCCACCCGAAAGTCCATCAATACCATCAATCACGCCACTAGCATAGACAGCGAGCGTAATGATAATAAAGACAGGAATTAAGAACCAACCAAGCTCAAGTGGTCCGAGCAAAGGTATGTTGATACTGGTCACTTCCAGCCGGGTTACAAACCACCACCCAATGGCGCCGGCTAGACCACAGATCAAGAGTAGGCGAACCCGTAGACGAATTCCGTGGCCTGCTTGTGAAATATCGT
>SKHJ01000045.1 GCA_007116965.1 Candidatus Kaiserbacteria bacterium | reverse complement strand
AAGACAGCCGTTTCTTGGGATCCAACGTATGTTTGTATTCACCGATAAGCATACTCGACCCGTCCGATACTAGCGAAGTAGTATCTTCCACTATCTCCCACCACGTTTATATTCTACACCACTTTGTACCACTAGCAAACACTTATCCCCAACTAAAAAATCGCCGGCGGCGATTTTTTAGTTGGGCTTTGTGAGACAGCGGTCTTTTAATCGCTACGCGGTTTCATAAGTGGAAACAATTGTGTTTCCCTGATAGGTTGACCAGCTAAGAAAGCGAACAATCGTTCCCCAAAACCAAAACCACAGGTTGGTGGCATACCATGCTCAAGCATCTCCACAAATTCCCAGTCAGGCATCATTGCCTCCTCATCCCCCGCCTCAAGTAGTTGCTGTTGGACGCGGAAGCGTTCGGCTTGTTCGATCGGATCATTAAGCTCACTGTATCCCCGACCGACCTCGCTGCCCGCTAAGAGTGGTTGGAACATTTCGACCGTTTGACCGTCTGTACGGGTCTTGGCTAGCGGAGCAACAAGCACAGGATGGTGTACGAGAAAAGCTGGACCAGCTATCTGTTTACGACAATACTTCCATAAGGTATCGATAAGGCGTTCTCGGCCTGTACCGTCATAGACAACTCCCAATCGCTGGAGCGTCTCAATGATTACCTGATCTGGGGCACTCATAATGTCGACCCCTGTCTGCTGCTTGATCTCATCAATGTAGTCAATCTCGCGCCATTCGGCCGCCAGGTCGAAGGTGTGTCCCCGAGCAGTAAAGACTGTCGTACCGAAGACCTCTCGTGCGATGGTCCGATACAGTTCTTTGACCAAACCCATACCCTGACGATAATCGGCATACGCCCAATAAAACTCTGCGTTAGTGAATTCTTGCAAGTGTTCAGGACTACTCCCTTCATTACGAAAGATCCGGCCAATCTCAAAGGTCTTTTGGTACCCTGCAGCCATCAGTCGCTTTTGCCATAACTCTCCTACCGAGATTCGCAGATAGACGTCCATAGCAAAATCATGGTGATACGTCTGAAAGGGCCGAGCCTCAGCTCCGCCGGTGGTTATTTCAAGGGTTGGTGTTTCCACTTCCATGAAACCCTGCGAGATCATAAAATGACGTACGGTACTCCAGAAGCGTTGTTTACGTACGAACAGATCACGCAATTCGTTATTTAACAAAAGATCAAGGTGGCGCTGTCGATACCGCTCATCATCATTGCGAATACCAAAGTGCTCGGTAGGGATATTTTGTATCGCCTTGGTAAGAACTGACCATTGTGCAGCACTGATGGCTGGTGTACCACGCTTAGTGGTAAACGGGATACCATGAACTTCGATAAAATCACCCGGATCAATGGTTTCATCAAATAGGTCGAAAGCTGTCTCTCCTAGTTCTGACCGCGATAAAAAAATCTGTATTTTAGCCGAACCATCAAATAAATCAGCGAAGCACGAACCGCCGTGTCGACGCACCGACATAACCCGTCCAGCCAGAGTCACCGCCGTTTGTCCTTCCGTCAAAACAGCAAAAGTGTCGAGAACTGCTTGCGCGGAGTGTGTGACCGCAGAGGTGGCCGCGTACGGCTGGTGACCTTCGGCTACGAGACGATTACGTTTACGTAAACGCTCTTGTCGAATCTCGTCTTGCGCGGACATAACAAGCTAATACTATGCCATACTGGCAAAATTGCAAATAACACCTTACCGAAGAAATCTGCTACTCCACCTTAAGCACCTTGTATGATTGCTGTCCGTTAGGAGTATTGAAGGTGAAGGTGTCACCTTTGGTTTTACCCATTAGTGCTTCACCCAAAGGCGAGAGGTAGGACAATTTGCGATCATGAATATTGGCCTCATCAGAACCCACAATGGTGTAGACTCGGTCAGATTTTTCGTTATCTCGCCGTATTGTTACCACCGAGCCCAAACCTACCACATCACCTTTTTTGGTGTGAGCAACGATCTTGGCCTCTTTAATGGTCTTTTCAAGATAACCAATCCGGTCCTCGATAGCAGCCTGCATATCTCTAGCTTCTTGATACTCAGCATTCTCAGAGAGGTCGCCAAGACTGCGTGCGTACTCTAGCGACTCGGCAATCTCCTTACGACGAACTGTCTTCAGATGTTCTAGTTCTTTTTTTAATTCTTCGAACTTCTCGGCGGTCAAAAAAGCTTGTGTGTCATTCATAGTATTTTTAGCTATGGTCCAATTATACGTACGGAACGTTTTGGGTCAAATGTGGACTAGTCATTCTTCTAATGGTTCAAGACCAAGATAATGTGGTGTATGCTCCGCCATCCACGCTACTACGTCGCCCATTACTCTGGTAGCCCCAAGCTGATTAGTGCGTGGAGCTCTATCCATCATCAGTACAAAGGCATATCGTGGCTCCTCATATGGCCAATAGCCGGCCACCCATGAGTTGACATACGCGTTGCCAGCACCAACCTCAGCAGTACCTGACTTGGCTGCAATTGCGACATCCCTACGCTCTAGTGGACGTGCAGTACCACCGTCATAATTGACCGCCATCCGCATACCTCGTTGCACTTCTCGCAAAGCGTCCTGGTCAAGCACCAACGAGGTCCGTCCCCCTTGCTGGCCATATGTAATGTGCGGAGTGACCAAATATTCACCACTAGCCAACCCCGCGTACGCGGTGAGTATTTGTAGCGGTGTAGTCTGGAAGCCAAATTGTCCGATTGAGGTTAGATATGTGTCACCTAACCGCCAATCATCATCAAAGACTGCTTGCTTCCACGCCGGATCTGGGATTACTCCAGTTTGCTCGTTAGGTAGATTACTACCAGTCGTCTGACCGAGACCAAACAGACGGAAATAGTGATTCATCCGCTCAATGCCCATACCTCGAATCGGGCCAAATCCTCCACTTATGTAGTACATATACACATTAGATGAAAATGCGACCGCTTGTCGTAAGTCCATGCGTCCGTGTGGCCGCCAGTCTGTAAATCGTGCGGGATTACTTGGATTGTAAGGGTTTGGGACGGTAATTGAACCAGTGCTCTCGATAATGGTATCGGGGCTCACTACACCCTCGACCAAAGCTCCGTACGCTACGAACGGCTTGACGACCGAACCAGGCGTGTAGACACCTCCAACTACTTTGTTTAGGAATGGGAAACGTTCGTCTTCATTCCATTGCTCAATTAGGTAAGCGGGGCCACCGGCTGACATCACCGCTGGGTCATAGGAAGGATAGCTAGTCATAGCTAGTAATTCACCTGTATGAATATCCATGATTGCGCCCGCTCCACTGCGAAAACCAGCTTGTGCGCTCGAGGTAGCGATGATCTCATACATAGCTTGTGACAATGCAGCGTCTACCGATAACTTGATGGGTTGACCAGGTACGGGTGACCGTACCGCATGCTCCCCAATGACACGCCCGAGGGCGTCAGCTTCAATAATACGCTCACCATTAACACCAGTTAGACGTTCATTGAACATGGCCTCAGCACCGGTGCGCCCGACGTACTCCGTACGCCAAAAGATGTTATTGCGATCTTTTTGCGGATAACTAACATAGCCGAGCACTTGTCCAAGACCAATTAGATCTGTGTAAGCACGTACAGCGAAGTCATAGATATCATCTGGGTCGAATTCATTCCAAACCAATCGACGGTCAGTGCGGTCGTAGATAACCCCCCGCTCGGCAATCAACATACCGCGGTTTAGGCTATTTTGATCACTAACACTTCGGTGTACTGACCCTTCGATTATCTGAAGCTGGAACAGTGACCAGCTAAACCAAAGGACTATGAACATAAATAGTGTCCCGATGGCGTAAATACTGAAACCGCTGATTGGTCGCTCTAACTGTCCTTCGAGTCGTCCTCGGTTCAACTCTGAAACATTGGTGGCGTCAAGTAACACCTCCTCGTATTCAACTGATCGTCCAGCTCGTTTGTTACGAAGACTAAATCTCATACTGATCGCTGTAATCTTGGCCTAAGCCACCAACTGCCTAGAATCACCGGAATGATCAAGATGGTAAGCACCGGCACCTGCGTAAAAGCGCCATAGTAGCCGTCCACCAACACCGCCAAACCTATAAGCCAAATTGGTTGATACCGTAAGGAGAACCAGACAGCTGCCGGCAACCACAACCAATACCACCCCAGGTACATGCCCAAGAGAACCAGCAAACCCAAAGCAACGGCTGCCGCATATTCCAACATCGAGGGATATCATAACACAAATACCCTGTTCCGAATGAAACAAAATCTATACGATCAACCTACCATCGTCTCCACAATTGATCATTCCCTCATATCTGGAGCAACTGTGGTAGCGCTCGTCGTGGCTATTTCCAATTCAGGTAATTCGATTCGCCATATATCTTGTGATATGTCCTGTAGTAGTGATCTGATCTCCATTGCATCTGACAAGACCGCATCTGGCGTACCAATACTGACATACCGTAGACTCTGTAAAGAGAACGGGAGTGGAATGTATCCGTATTGTTGTGGTTCGGTGGTTTCAGTTTCGATGTGGGTGACTAGTCCGAATACACCAGAACGTACCGCTGGCAGTATCACTAAGTCATCAACCGCCAACGGTGCTCCTTGCGGGACCCGTACTCGCACCATTCCATCCCCCACCCCTTCGGCAGTTACGAAAATATCTGGACCTAATATGTAGGCGGTCATTCTTTGACCTGGTGTACTTGCTAGCGTGACCAATGCATAACGATCTGCGACGTGTGAAATGAACCCAACTACTTGATCGACCCCGCTAAAGACTGGTGCGTATAGCTCTACCCCGTGTCGACGACCCCTATCAATCTGAATGACGTCATACGGCAGTTGATTGGGTCGGGCAATCACACGAGCAGTTACTTGCTCCGGCTTAGCCATATCAAGCTGTTCCCGTAACTGGCTATTCTCGGCGTGAAGACGTCGGATACTTTGGCGTGTCCCACTTTCTATCGATAACTGTTGTTCGAGGTCTTGAATCCTCTCTATCAGTTCGCGTTTTTCCCTCAGGTAAAGTGGTAATGAATCTGACGATTCATGCAACCATACTCTCGTGATATGGAGTGGATACAGCGCCATTGATCCAACACTATGTAAAACTACCGGTAATAGCCAGATAGACATGGCAAGCAGAATACCCCCAAACAGTAATACCTTAATCTTCAAGGGTAGGCGATAATTCTCCTTCGTTTTGGATGAGTATCTCTTCATACGTATGAATATCTTCAATCACCTGGCCAATACCCCGTATCACAGCACGCAACGGATCGGGCACTACGATAACTGGCACCTTAAGCACATCCTCTAGTAATGAAGTCAGTCCAGGAATCTGGGCCCCACCTCCTGATAAGTAAATACCTCGCTGCATCACATCAGCAAGCACCTCAGGCGGAGTTCGCTCCAGCAAGCCTCGGATTGTCTCTACCAGAGTGTCAACATGTCCCGCTATCGCTTCACGAATATCGCTCTCAGTTATTACCACCTCCCGCGGCAAACCAGTTATTGCATCGCGGCCACGCAACACCATTTCTCGACCATCTTCAGAGTCTACAATGGAAGCTAGTTTGACCTTAGCCTCTTCCGCTGACCGTTCGCCGACATGCAGCTTGAATTGATCTCTAATGTACGTAGTAATAGCATTCGTAAAGTGATCGCCAGCCACCCGAAGATTCTTCGATACCACAATACCATTCACTGACAGTACTGCGATGTCAGAAGTGCCACCACCGATATCTACAATCATACTACCGTGCGAACGTGCAATCGGTAACTTAGCTCCCAATGCCGCCGCTACTGGCTCCTCGATCAGAAACACATCTCGCGCTCCGGCATTCTTCGCTGCGTCGCGCGCTGCCCGCATCTCTACGTTAGTAATACCAGACGGCACGCCGATCAGTACTCGAGGGGCGATGATACTTCGATGTTCCGAGCGCACCCGATTAATAACATACGTAAGCATCTCCTCAGTCACCTCAAAATCAGAAATGACCCCGTCTACCAGTGGCCGCACAATTTCAATATGCTGAGGTGTTCTACCATACATTTCTTTTGCCTTTGTACCAACCGCCACCATTTGACCCGTCTTGGTATTCAATGCCACAATAGTTGGTTCATTAAATATTATCCCCTTCCCTTTACTGTATACAAGGGTATTGGCAGTACCAAGATCGATTCCAATATCAGTCGATAACCAACCCGAAAAGAAATCCACCCCTGTCTTGAGTAAGCGCATAATTAAAACACTAACTGGTCAGCCGATTTATCAAATCATCCTCACCAAGATAGTGTGTCTCTCCTGAAGATCGACTTACCACCTCAAACAGACCAGACTCTTTACTTTTTTTACTGACTACTACTCGATATGGGATGCCAATTAGATCACTATCGGCAAATTTTTCCCCCGCTCGCACGTCACGATCATCGTACAGGACATCAATTCCTCGACTCAATAAATTTTCATAAATCCCATCAGCCCAGTCGCGCAATGCCTGATCGTCAGTATTTAAGGCGACTACGTGAACCTTAAATGGCGCCACAGACTCCGGCCATACAATTCCTTTCTCATCATTATAAATCTCCACAATTGTGGCTAAGGTACGACCTATTCCTATCCCGTAGCAACCCATATAATATGGCTGTAGAGATCCATCTTTAGCCATAAAAGTGGCCCCTGCCATGGCACTTGAGTAGTGGGTGCCGAGCTGAAAAATATTACCCACCTCAACTCCTCGTCGCTCATGCAATAGATGACCATCTGGACTAACATGACCCGGCTGCGCCAAGGCGACATCGGCTTCGATAGGGTGAGCAAAATCACGACCATAATTAACGTTTCGTGTATCGGTTGTATCAGTTTTCTGTCCACCGATGAAATTACGTACGGTTTTAAGCGATAGATCTGCCACATAAGTTGCCGTATGTCCCCACGCCTGTACATAACCGGGCTTCACACCAAGTCTTGCCAAATCATCAGAAGTTGCCTCTTCTAATAACTCAATCGCTCCGAGAACTTTTTCCAACTTAGTCTTATTAACTTCCAAATCACCACGTATCGTGACGATAACTAAATCGCCAGTATCAATTTTTTTATAGACAACATTTTTCAGATAACGCCATTCAGGCTCACCATAATGTTTAATATTGTCAGCCATACTTTTTACCCACTGTGGCTGCGTAATCACTTCCATATCTTCCAGCGGCTCCTCTGAGTTCATCGGCACCAAGCCAACTGTCGCCACATCCTCATGAGCACAATACGATCCATCAGCAGTCTCTAGGTATCGACTCTCGCCAGCCGAACAATCTACAATGTACTCGTGACAATACTCACCACCAATATAACCATTGTCTGCTAAGACCTGCTTCGCTGACAAGCCCATGCGGGTATAGCAACGATCATAGACTTGTGCCATTGTTTGATATGTAGAATGAAATGCGGTAGCGTCAACATCAAAACTGTAGGCATCTTTCATTACAAACTCTCGCACACGCAATAAACCGCCACGTGCTCGCAACTCATCTCGAAATTTTGTACTGAATTGATAAATATTAAATGGCAAATCCTTATACGACAATTGAAACTTTCGCGCCACATCCACAAACATTTCTTCCGCCGTACCACCTAAAGCAAACCGCGCTCCTCGTCTATCTGTCACCAACATCAAACCAAAATTACCAGCATTGTCACGGTTAGTCTCTTGCCATAACTCAAGTGGATGAAGAGTGGGTGAAATCATCTCTTGGGCGCCAGCTGAATTCATTTCTTCTCGAATGATGTCAGTAATCTTATTAGCTACACGCATTCCCAGCGGCAAAAGAAAATATCTGCCAGATACTGATTCTCTAATAAACCCGCCTTTAGTCAATAACTTATGACTAGTCAGTGTTACGTCAGGTCGGTCGGTCTTTTCAGTTTTTCCAAATAGTCTTGATTGTCGCATAAATATCAGAACGCACAATGCGTCATGTCGTTAGATATTGTACCTCCTCCTATTTGGTATATCAAATCATACGTAAAATATCGTTATATGTAACCGCAATCATCAAGGCAATCAGTAAAACAAAACCAAGCAAGTTAAGTCGTGCCGTCCAGATCGGATCAATAGGACGACGGATGATCGCCTCAATGGCAACAAAGACCAGTCGACCGCCGTCGAGGGCTGGGATGGGAAAGAGATTAATCACCGCCAGACTTAGAGAAATGCTAGCTATGAACATCAAAAGCGACGTCAGGCCAATGGAAGCCGTATCACCCACGAGGTTGAAAATACCAACTGGTCCAGCTACCTGGGAGAAGTCAGCTTGTCCAGTTACGCTGTTGTACAACAAACCAGCCAAACTGACGACGATCAACTGTAAAACTCCCCAGGTTTGTTCCGTTGCCCCACGTAAGGCAGTGATGGGATCGTTACGCTTCTCTTCGATCAAGACTGAGCTGACCCCGATCGCTAAGCGTTCAGGCTCGTCCGGTATCACACCAATTTCTGGTACAACATTGACGGTCTGCTCTGGTTGTGAGCCCATCTGGTATGTGATCGTAATCTCTTGCTCTCCGGCTGCGGCTACAAACTCTCCGAGCTTTGATGGAGTGAGCTGTTCCAGAGTTGCTCCAGCGGTCGACACGCTTGTAATAGTAGCGTTGCTGGGTAAAACAGTATGCAACGGACCCTCGCTCGCTACTGTAATAACCCGCAGAGTGGCGTCTGGCCCAGCTTCTGCTTCCGTCACAGCCGTCGGTACTCCGATCATAAAGACAAACCAGAACAAGACCCAAGCCAAGAGCACATTCATCACCACCCCAGCCACCAGCACCACCGCCTGCGCCCAGCGTGGCCGGGCTACGAACGAACGATTCTTATCCGGATCATCGTCTTTTAAAGCAGTGGGGTCTTCGCCAAAAATCCGTACAAAGCCACCGATCGGAAAAGCGTTGAGTGAGTATTCGGTCTCCCCGCGGCGAAAACTCCACACCTTAGGTGGGAAGCCAATACCAAACTCATCGACGCGCATCCTGGTCTTCTTGGCGGTGATATAGTGACCCCACTCGTGAACCAATATCAGAACAAACAAGACGGCGATAAACAACAGGGCGGTGACTAGCATACCAGTGAAAAAGGTTTATCGTTGCAACTCGTCCTCTTTGGCTGCTAAATGTGCCTCGAGGGACTTATTGGTAACATCTACTTCTTTTTGTACTTGCTCTTTCTGACGGTGCAGCTCATCTTCGCTAATCTCTCCAGCTTTTTCTGATCTGTCTAAGCCGCGCATCAACTCATCGCGGAGTGAGCGGACCGACACCCGAGCTTCTTCGAGTTTGGCTTTAGCCAGTTTGCGCAGTTGCTCTCGCCGCTCACTGGTCAATTCTGGAAAAATAACGCGCAAACCAGTTGAGTCGGTTGCTACCGATACCCCGAGGTCAGCATCACGAATGGCTCGTTCGATAGCTGCAATCTGACCAGCGTCCCAGGGGCTAATGCGAAGGGTGCGGGCATCTTCAACACCTACAGAGCCAATTTGCGGGATGGGAACCATCGTTCCGTACGACTCGACTTTTACGCTATCGAGTAAAGCCGGAGCTGCTTGTCCGGTGCGAATCCCAGCGTACTCCCGCTCGAGCCACTTGATGGTTTCTTGAAATTTTTGTTTATGCTCGTCATTCATACGGTAGCAGTATACACTATTATTGCGCCTAATCCGAAATCGCTCAGTAGTATAGCTTACTTCACTGGCAAATATAGCGCTAAGTACTCCAACAGCAATTTGGGTGAGTTCCCTGCTCGCTCCATGTTGCTGACCACCAGACTCACAGCTGGTAATGCCGGACTATCAATATGCGCACTGTACTGTATTTCCCTCACCAGTCGTTGCAACCACGAGCGAAGTTCGCTAGTTTCAAGCTGCTTGTGCCACTTCTGTATCAACTCAAGTCGCTCTCGGTACCCCGACGACAAAAAATCATCAGTTGTTTTCTTTGCCTCATCTGCCACCTGCCTCAATTCACCAGGCTCTAGCTGGAGTCGAGAGCGGACAGTTGGTAGTAATGCCGATGCCGTCGGTACCACCACCCAAAACTGCGTCGTCGTCGGTGGCTCTTCTAATATCTTTAGTAACGCATTCTGAGCCGCATGCGTGATCTCCTGAGCTGCAATGATTATCGTGCGGTACGTACCAGACACCGGGGTTTGGTACGCTACTGCTTTGATGTGACGAACCTCATCAATCCGCAACACAGTCACATCAACTCGGGTTACGTCTGCACTATCTGTATAGCATTCTTTAGGTAACTCAGCAGCCGCTACCGAAGGCGCTAGTCGTAAGCGAGCATGGTGCTGCATAATACTCCACAGTATGCCAGAAGTTAGGCAGTTTTACTATCGATGATAAAGCGAATGACGCGACGTAAGTACGTTTCGAAAGTCTCACCTGGCTGATACACAATACCTTGCTCATAACGCCAACCATTCATATAATCGGTAATACTTTGGATGATCTCTGGTCGCGAACCTTCAAATTTACCAAGTAAGATATCGTTGACCATTAAGGGGGCTAATTTTTTGAAAAGCGGGTGCGCCAACCCATTAGGACCTGTGCCAAACAAACCACTGGTCTTGAAAAGAGACCATTCGAGCAATAACTGCTGCAAGCCCCGCTCTACTTCGGGGGCGTGTAGGGGGTCTCCGTGGTATTCGTTGAGAGCAGCAGCCTTCTCTTCCATCGCAGTAAGTTGTGATTGTAATGTGTGATCTAGCTCGCGAGCAACTGGCGGCGTGACCGCTGGGGTAGCTAAAGAAGCAGCGGCTGCGGTGGTGGAGGGTTGGGTAGTTGGTTCAACGACAGGGATCACCTGCTCTGATACAGACTCTTGTGGTATCGTCTGATGTTCCGTTTCTGCAGATACCACTGGATCAGGCGTCGCGGCCTTAGCTACCGTCGCATTTGGTTGAGCCACTGGCTTGTCGCTGGCTGTGACTGGTGGCGCAGTGATAGCGTGCGGTGTAAAGTCATGCGTAATTGTCGAAGACTCGCTGTCGGTGTCTTGCTTTTCTGTACCTGCGGGTACGGGTGGTTCTTTGTGGTCTGGCTGAGCTGGTGGCGGGGTAGCAACGTCTGCCGACGTAACGGACGAAGCAGGTGGCGCCGAATCTGTTTGCTCTTTTTCAGATGACGTTGCGTTTGGATCTTCTGTCTCTATCTGGGGTGACCGAACCAACGTGTCTTCGGTATCAATCGTAGGATCAACACTGGACTGTGCTGTCTGTGTCGTTGTGGTTGGCGTAATATCAACCGCTGGAGACACGGGCACTTCGTTGGTTGTGGACACATCAGTCTGCAGTAGAGTCTGTACTTGTTGAAAAACCGTCTCTAGCTGTGCCATTTCAGCGGTACCCGCCCTGCCGGTCTCGGCGTTGACTGATTGCATAGCCGCCAATAACGCACTCATGTACGCACGACCAATCTCGTTGTGTTTATCTACCAAGTTGACAGGATTACCCACCGCCTCATTGACTATACGCTTGATCTCACGAATTCGTTCTAGCGTTGGTTCACCAGATGAAGCAGACAGTGTGTCGGCAGTCGGTGCTGATGCCGCTGCCGAGACTGTTTCTGGGACAACTTCCTCAGCCACTGGAACAGGAGCTGATGCAGGTTCTGAGACGGGAGCTGGGGTAGCTGGAACTTCTGGAGTTGAAGCTGCAACTGGTTCGGGATCTGGATCTGGATCTGGATCTGGTCTCACGGCCTCTGGCGCGACCGGCGCTGGCTCAGACTGATCAGTACTGACTGAGTCTGTTGGCGTTTTTGAAACCTCGACTGGTTCTGGTGTGGCTGACTGTGGCTCAGGAGGAGGTGGCGGTGGTTCGTCGGCTGACACTGGTGCTTTTGATGGTGCAGCCACAGGAGACTGCGGTGCAGAGGCAGGTGTGGTCGCGTCTGCGGGGGCAACAGACCGCTGCCTAACCCGGAAACGTGGTGCCATACGCCCCAACGTAAAACTACTTGGTACTTCCTGCGGCTGCTCGGTTTTTTGGTTGGCAAAGAAAGTCTCGGACAGTGGTAGCGTTTGAAGCTTTTGTTGCAGTTGCTCTTCCAGTCGTTCGTCTCCGGTCTTGGCAAAGAGAAATAGTTTGTCGCGCAGTTCATTTCGCTCTTTGGCACTGATCGGACTAGTGCGAACAGCTAATAGCGCCTGCATCACGCCAGATTGCGTTGAAAGATCAAATGTAAAGGTCTCCCCAGAACGTTTGTCACCCGCCATACGTATTGATAGTATACCACCTGGCCCCCTACCAAGGTCACGTGTCTGTGTATTACTTATCGTCGTCGAGCCTGTAGTTGTTCCAATGCGTACACACGACGCAACACATCAGAAATAAAGAGATTGTCTGACCACTGCTGCTGTTCACGCAAAAGGCGTCGCCAGACCTTCAGTCGACGTACCCATACCCGCCAATCATTTGGCTCTATCTGATGTAGACGTAACCAACGATCAAGGTCTACTGATGGGCGTAAAAGACGCTCCACAACGGGCAACGACAGTGGCGCCAGTACTACCAGGATTGGTTGTCCCGCTCTGGTCTTTTCGTTTGCTAGAGCGTGCTGTGTCCAGTCTTGGAAATCAGCTTCGTACGCAGTGACCGCCCCATCGTACACAGTATCGACCAGAACCTGTTCAAGTCGTGCTAGGTTATCAGAAGAAATACGTACGAGAGCAACTCCATCAGCCTGGAGTCGTGGTGTATACGGTGACAAGGCCGCTGTTGTGGTGGGGGTTGAGATTTGCTCTGTACCCATACCCAAATAATCCTGCAGCGCTGGCCAGAGATCAGAGAGCGAATTAATGACCACTGGTTCTACCCCAACTGGTGCCCTCACTCGATCTGATAGTGGTTCTCGATTTAACTTTTCAAGTCGACGACGTAAGGTTTGTAGTACTCGCCGCTCGATTGCAACCAATCCCTCATTAGCAGCTAACCACACGACGATATCACTCAAGAGATCGAGTTGAATCGTCGGAGTTCGTAGACTATCAATCCCCACCTCATCGAGGGAAGTAGCGAACCCAACCTGATAACGAAGATTTGGATTGGCTTCAAGGAATTGATAACTTATTTCAGCTATATGCGAGATTTGGTCTGTTGACAGCTGTTGCAAGATCGGCAGGAGACCGATTAAAGTTTGACCCAATATCAAATCATAGAACGTATCTCCCCGCTGTAAGGTACATTCACCCAACGACAGTTCTGGCCGCTCTTTGGTTGTAGGTATATCAGATTCCCACTCAGGTAATTCAGTAGTCGTAAAAGTCGGCGTATGTTCAACAAACGCATCAGTTGTCTGGGTAGGAATTGTAACGTCGACTTCTACCTGATCATCCCATGGATCATCGTCTACCAGCTCCACGGGTTCATCCTCAACCGGTAACACAGTGGTTGGAACTGGTTCGGACACCTCTGGCAGTGCGTCCAATTCGGGCTTGATCTCGGTAAAGACAGGTTCGAGTTCTTGTAGTAGTGCTTCAAGCGCCTCTAAATCAGCCACTTCTGTTACCCGATGCGGAAAGTCGTCAAGTGGCAAAAATCGTTCGAGCCGAGACCGCAAAGCTCGTTCGCGAAGTGATGGGCTGGCGGCAGTATCTATTCGTTTGCGAGCACGATGCGTATATGCACGCAAAATAGCACGACGTTCAGCCGCCCTGACGATACGTTCAGAAAGATCTGAAGTTTGGTCATCTCCGGCATCCAAGACCAGTAACTGTTGTAATCGTCGGCGGGCTCTATCCGGATTCGTCAACCAATGTGCACCGGTGGTTTCGATCTGCTCGACTTTTTTTTCGATATCCGAGAGGAGTTGGGCTGCCAGGATCTGGTGATGCGCAGGTCGAGTCGCCGGCGATACTGATTGTAGAGTCTGTAGTCGGGCAAGATCGACGCCGATCCGTAGCGACCCTGGCAAGGCACTGATCAGCAAGCCGGCTTGGTCAGTGCTACAGACCAAAGTCCGTGCTAGTTCGTCACGAACACGATCAAGACGAGCTTCCAGTGCGTGCAGCTGCTGCCCAAGTCGCTCATCAGGTGAGCGGGGTTTTTTCGCTGTTGCCGCTCGCGTTGAACTGGTTGATTGCGATGACATAAAGAAGATAAATAGTGTACGAGCAGTATACCACGCACAAGCACTTAACGAGCAGCGGTACGTACCGGTGCCGTATGATACCGAGCTTGTATCTCCTGTTCGATCTCAGCCTTTGGCCGGCCATACTGTTGGTAACTCTGAGCAATACGTTCGGCTACCACCGATGCCTCAAAATGAGGTGGTGCCACCGTCTTAATACTGAACGGTCGCGTCGGAGTACCGTTCGCTAGAATACGGACATAGGCGTTGCGATTAGGGACATTAAGGAGGTCGTGAGCAGTGAACGTTGGACTCAGCTGTGCTTCTAATTGTTGACTATCTTCGCTACCAACTCGAAAAGCGGCAATCGAACCAACGTTGCCAAACACCGCATCCTTAATCTTCGGATCAAGCTGTGCCATAAATTGATGCGCCATGGTTAGACCTAACTTATACTTACGCGCTTCGGAGAGAATAGCCGAGATAGAATCGGTCGAAACATTCTGAAACTCATCAATGTGCAAGTAGAAAGGCGCAAATGATTTGCTTGGATCATCTACCCGCGAAAGTGCGGCCATCAGCAATTTACCGACGATGATCATACCGATAAGGTTGGCATTGATCTCACCCAGTCGCCCCTTTGAGAGATTGACTAGGAAGATCTTGCGCTCGTCCATTAAGCGTCGAAAGTTAAAGGTTGAATGCTGTTGACCAATAATCGGACGCAAGTAGTCGTTGGCGGTAAAGACATCAAATTTAGAGACGATATACGGCACAATATTCTCAAGTGAGGCTTCCCCGCCGGCTTTGGTGGCGATTTGTTTCCAGAATTGCACCACAACCGGGTTGGTAGCTCGTTCCAACTTGTAACGTCGGTACGCACTATCGGACATCACGCGAGAGATGTCCATCAAGGTGTTGCCGCTCTCAGGGTCTTCCATCACTAGCAAGGTGGCGTTACGAAAGTACTGTTCAAACATCGGTCCCATAGCTTCTGGATTAGCGCTGTACAACTTCTGGAAGATAGAAAACAGCTCGTTGACGACAAAGGTCTTTTGTTCTGGCTTGTCGGCATCGTACTCGAGCATATTAAGACCAATGACGCGCTCCTGTTGCGCTGGATCAAAATAGACCAAATCACTCACACGCTCTGGCGGTATCGCTGCCACCACCTCTTCGATATCCGTACCGTGCGGATCGATCATACAGACACCCGCACCTGCCTGAATATCCTGGATGATCATATTCTTCATCAAATTAGTTTTTCCTGTCCCCGTCTGTCCGATGATGTAAAAGTGACGTAAGCGGTCATCAGGCGTAACGTAGATCTCACGCTCATTGTTACGGTAGGTATTGATACCAAGTAAGGTACCTGAGTCAGGTAGGTTGCTTGGCGCTGGCGCTTGTTTGGCGGTGGCTTGCTTGAATTGGGGTGTGCTCAGAATGCCGTTATCCGGAAAATGGATCAGAGTGGACAACTCAGTCAGATTGAGCGGTATCACCGTTTTTTTGTTAGCTTCGCGAAAAGCAAACATTCGTTCCCCGGTCCGCAACAGTCCACCTCGCAGCGGCCGCCACTTTAGAGTGTTACCATGTGGTAACGCAAACTGTTGAAAGGTAGCTTCGACCTCGCGACGTACGGCTTCCGCTGTCGCCTGGTCTCGGCTGGAAGTAACGATTCGTAAATTGACATTAATGATCTGACTAGTGAGCTTATGCTCAAACTGCTCCAGTGCGGTCTGGTCGATAGTGGGGGTAGTCATCTCATTATCTTTTTTCTGCGCTTTGCTACCGAAAATGACCTCGCTGATACCGGCCATAAATTTTCCGCCGACCGTACTACGCTCAATCGCCTCTCGTGGCCTCATCCCTTTTTTAACTTGCTCAAGAATTCCTCGATATTTTTCGGCATACCGTTGGACATTTGGTTGGATAACTATCTGCAATGCTGCTCCACCACCATCACGATCGATCTTCGAAAAAGCATTGAGAATGACCTCAAGCGGATCAGCTAAGAAACCTTCATGCGTGCGCAGAGGATACACTGGGTGTCGTTCGAGTTCGGCCACACTCACTGTGGTATGCCCGCCCGCGACAAACACGTTATAGTCGTTTGCTTGTTGTGTGATCTGCGCGTGCGGAAAAAGTGAGACGGTCTGTTTTTCGAATAACGAGATATATTCGTTTGGGACCGCCACATAGAAAACTATATCGTCACTATGCTCGGCCAAAGCAATCTCGAAGACATAGTGCAGGCCACGATTATCGTTACAGATAGTTTGCAGTCCAGCAAACCACTGCTCCATCTTCCCTACCACCTCTGACCAGGGTCGCTCACTTTTTTGTGTTCCTGATTCAGGCAGCGCTACATCAAACAAGGTCATATGTAAGAGACTCCATAGTGGTGTATTCTCGCGCAATTGGGCAACCTGCACTCCTTGGCGCAATTGCTCGATCAACGTCCGGTGGACCTCATCGGTGAGATGTGGGTCGTCCAGACGTTCAAGTACTTGCAGCGCATTATGGACTCCTCGTTCCGACACAACCTGTAAGATATCTTCGACGCGTTGTTGCGATGATTCGACCTGCACCACAGCTGCCTGCAGTTCGGGCGCGGACCATTGGCGCTCTTTACTCAAGACTAGTTGCGGCGTGAATTCAGAGTACTCTCGCAAGGTCTCGCGACCCAAAGTCTCGACATCGGTCTGATCGACCTCTTTGGAGCGCTGCAACAAAGCTTGCTCCCGAAGGGCGAGTTGTTCACGCAAGAAAGCTATCTCTTGTTCGTTGGAAGAGAATTGCTGCTCTGGTCTTTCTACCATTACCCTCAATCATACCGTATCTACTATCGAGACGGACAAATGGTTGTGAGTAGTAGCTTATTTGGTAGCGATTGCTCGCTTATACGTATCCAAATGTGCCAGCGCCACGCCGGTACCGTTCGCTACACAGAAGAGAGCTTGGTCAGCCAGTTGTGCCCGCACCCCTGTTCGTCGTCGTACCAACTCAGGAAAATTGCGCAACTGCGAAGACCCTCCCGTCATAATGATACCACCATCGATGATATCTGAGGCTAATTCTGGTGGTGTGACCTGAAACACTTCTTTGATCGCCTGTACCATCTGCCGCAACTCCCGATGTAAAGCTCGTACAATCTCATTGGTTCGCACCTCAGTTGTACGTGGCAACGAAGAAAGAACATCAATGCCACTAATTTCCATTTCTAACTCCTCGTCGACTGGCAGAGCAGAACCGATCTGGACCTTAATGTCTTCCGCTGTCTTTTCACCGATTGCTAAATTACGAGTCTTCTTAATGTAATCGACGATAGCTGCATCCATCCGATTACCGGCACACTTGACCGAATTGGCAGCCACAATACCACCGAGCGAGATGACCGCCACGTCGGTCGTACCGCCACCAATGTCGACAATCATATGGCCCTGAGCTTCATAAATCGGCACACCGGCCCCGATGGCGGCCAAAATTGGTTCCTTGATGATATAGGCGTTCTTGGCCCCTGCTTTGGTGGCAGCTTCAATTACTGCCCGACGTTCGGTGGAGGTCACACCTGCCGGCACAGACACCAGAACGTCTGGCCGAAAAAGATTAAAACGTCCGAGTACCTTCCGCATAAAATAACGTAACATCGCCTCGGTCACCCGATAATCTGCGATCACCCCGTCTTTCATCGGACGGTAGGCTCGAATGTTTTCCGGAGTACGACCGATCATCCGCTTAGCGTCACTACCGACCGCCAACACCTCATTGGCATCGGAGACAGCCACCACCGAAGGCTCATTCAAAACCACACCACGGCCAGGGATATAGACCAGAATATTTGTGGTGCCAAGGTCGATGCCTATTTTTGGTGTTAATTGCTGCAACATAGCTTGCCGTTCCGTGACCACATAGTAGCGGTTTTCCCCAAATATACAAATTATCCATCACATATATAGCGGATATGCTATACTCAATCAGTATGCAGACAGACAACACCATCGGTCAGCGCATTGCTGACATCAGAGAAACCGAAGGCTTAACGCAAGCTTCCCTCGCCAAACGAGTCGGGACAACCCAGAGTGCGATTGCTCGCATTGAGTCAGGTAAGCAAAATATCAGCGCCGACATGCTTAAAAAAATTGGTCAGGCTTTGCACCGCAATCTCCTAGCTGCTACTCCTGGTAGCATCAATGTTCGTATCAACGGTGGGAAGCCTCTTTCGGGCACTGTCGAAACCAACACTTCGAAGAACGGTGCTGTTGGATTATTGTGTGCTTCGTTACTTAATCGCGGCAAGACTATTCTCCATCGGGTTCCCCGGATTGAAGAAGTGCACCGCATTATTGAGGTCCTGGAGAGTATCGGTGTCAATGTCAAATGGCAAAACAATTCTGTACACATTCAGCCCCCGGCTGAATTTAACTTGAAACAGATCGATGTCGAGGCCGCGCGTAAGACCCGGAGCATCGTTATGTTCATCGGGCCACTGATCCATCGCTTCAGAGATTTCTCCTTACCTCAGTCTGGCGGTTGCAAGCTTGGCAGCCGGACTATCCAACCACACCTGTACGCCTTGGAACACTTTGGTGTAGCCATTACGGCTCACAGTGATACTTTTCACATCACGACCAAACCCCAGACCGCACACGAGATCATTCTCTACGAATCAGGTGATACTGTGACCGAAAACGCCCTGTTTGCGGCTGCCCTGCACCCTGACCCAATCACTATTAAATACGCTTCGGCCAACTATATGGTGCAGGAAGTATGTCATTTCTTACAGCTGCTCGGAGTCGAGATAGAAGGTATTGGTACCACCACCCTAACCATCCGCGGCACCACCACCATCAACCAGACGGTCGAATACACGCTGAGCGAAGATCCAACCGATACCATGTTCTTCTTAGCTACGGCCATCGTCACCCGTTCCCCGCTGACCATCACACGATGCCCAATTGAGTTTTTAGAGCTCGAACTGCTCAAACTGAAGAAGATGGGCTTTCAGTATCAACAGTCAGAGTCATATCTTAGTCATAACGGTCATACACGACTGATTGATATCACCACCGAACCCAGTCAACTACAATCATTGCACGAAAAAATATATGCCCGCCCCTACCCTGGCCTCAATATTGACAACCTCCCCTTCTTTGCCGTGATTGCTACCCAGACGGACGGGCAGACCCTCATCCATGACTGGGTCTATGAAAAACGAGCAATATATTTCACCGAACTTGATAAACTCGGTGCCGAGACGGTCTTGGCCGACCCACACCGGATTTATATCACCGGCGCCACTCCTCTACGTGCTACCGAACTCATCTGTCCACCAGCCCTCCGCCCCGCCACCATCATTCTCATCGCCATGCTCGGTGCCCCGGGCGAAAGTCTGCTACGTAATGTATACAGTATCAATCGTGGCTATGAGAAATTGGTGGAGCGCCTGCAACAACTCGGGGCTGATATTGATTATGTCAGTGAATTTTAAGGTCTGATGCCCTATTTGCTATACTGGACCTGATGTTTGTCATCTCTGTCATTCCTCTACAACGCGGCATCAACACCAGTACCCTGACCTACTTTTCTAGTACGCAGTACTCGCCAGGAACATTATTAGCAATACCCGTGCGAAAGAAAGAGGTACTGGGTGTAGTGGTTGAGACAACCTCAGTCTCTAAGACGAAGTCATCATTACGCCAGGCTGATTTTGCTGTCCGCAAGATTCCTGCTCAAGCGGAGCGTGGGAGTTTGCCCGCGCCTCTCATTCAACTAACGACTCGACTTCAAGAATACTATCCAGCTAGTTTAGGTACGATTCTCTTTTCGTTGTTACCAACCGAAGTGCGGGCCGGTGCCGTCCAGTACCCAACAGAACAAACAGAACGACTGGCCGCTGAAGATACGACCCCTCAAGTTGTACTCGCACCAACTGACGAACGCTACATTGTCTACCAGAGTCATATTCGTTCCACTTTTGCTCGTGGTGGTTCAGTTATGTTAGTCGTACCGACAGCGGCGGCGGTTGAGGTTGCGTACGAAAAGCTCAAGGTCGGTATCTCCGACCGAGTGATTTGTACCTCACCCAATCAGACCGCCCGAGAACGCCAACTATCACTACAGAAGCTATTCTCAGCTAGCCAAGCCGTCCTGCATATTACGACCACACGACACGCGTACGCAGAACGACACGACCTGGCTAGTATCATTATTGAACAAGCAGGTCACACAAACTACCTAGAACGTACTCGACCCTATCTCGACCAACGCCTATGCTTGCAGCAACTCGCGGCCATCACTGGTCGCACCTGTCTTATTGGTGATACTGTCCTACGAACTGAAGACGAACATCGTCGCCGAGAAGACCTCTTTCCTAGTTATCTCGAACCCCCCAAACGACTCATCTTCCCGGCCGAGCTCATAACCTATACCACTAACCCAGCCGAGCCCGGATTGTCACGTCAGCCTTTTCAAATATTTTTTCCTCAAACTTTAGCTACCATCAACGAAACATTAGCGCGGCGACAGAACGTCTTCCTTTACGCGGCGAGACGTGGTCTTGCTCCTTTGATTACCTGTTTTGATTGCGGCGCCATCATTCGTTGTCCCGATTCTGGCAACCCGTACACCCTCTTTCGCACCACGCATGGTGAAGTTGAAGAGCGATGGTTTGTTGACCCCACGTCTGGACGACGGGTTCGAGCATTTGACACTTGCCCTCTGTGTGGCTCCTGGCGTTTACGTGAGCGCGGTATTGGTATTCAATTCATTGCCGATAGCGTAGCTGAACATTTCCCGAACGTACCCTTGATCATATTTGATGCTACAACTGCTACCACTCCCAAACGAGCCCAAGCGCTCCATACCAAAATGCAACAAGCTAAAGGCGCTATCATTCTTGGCACCAATCTCGCCTTACCCTATCTGACCGACACTATTGCCGTCAGCTGTGTCACCTCACTTGAGGCTGCAGCCAGTATCCCTACTTGGCGAGCTGACGAAATGCTCCTCAAACTATTACTTGAATTACGAGAAAAGAGCCAAGAACAAGTCATCGTACAAGCCCGCCACACACCAAGTCAGATCGTCACTCAAGCTACCAAAGGTAGCTTAGAACAGTTCTATACCGAAGAAATAGAGCTCCGACAACAACTCAATTACCCACCCTTTGCTACCATCATCCGCATGACATGGACCAGCGCTAGCAAGGAAGCGCTCGTCTTTGACGAGACTATCAAACAGCACCTAGACACCTACCAACCACATTACTACAACGATCCGTACTCTACCCCCACCCAGACCACTCGCCACGCCCTGCTACGGATACCGACTGAGCAGTGGCCAGACAGTCAACTCCTCCGGGCGCTCCGTACATTACCGCCACACGTAAAAATCGAGATCAATCCCGACCGGATTATCTGACGAGACCGTTGTCTTTTGGTGTAAATACGGCTACTATGGACTGGCTATGGCCAAACTTGTACCAGAGAACCACCCCGCCCTCCATACCATCGCTGAGGTGGTCACACCAGAAGAGATAGCTAACGGAGAACTAACGAAGCTCCTAAAAGCCATGCGCACCGCCTTGCGTAGTTACCAGGTGGACGGCTTTATTCCGGTTGCTATTGCCGCGCCACAAATCGGTGTGAGTAAGCGAGTCTTCCTACTCGATGACCAAAGTGACGACCGTAATCCCCTGCCAGCCTTAGTGGCTGTCAATCCTGAAATTGTTAAATACTCGCGCAAAACACAACTGCTCGGTGAAGGTTGTTTGTCGGTTCCAGAACTCTACGGCGAGGTTCGTCGTCATACTAATGTCACCCTTCGCGCCCTTGATGCTGACGGTACTCCCTACGAGCGCGGTGCCGGCGGTCTGCTCGCACAGATCATTCAGCATGAGTATGACCACCTTGATGGTATTCTTTTTACCGATCGGGCCAAGCGCGTCTGGTCTATCGCCGAACTAAAAGATTCGGCCAAACAAACTGGTTAAACTATGAAAATTGCTTTTTTTGGTACTCCCGAACTGACGCTGCCAGTCCTCAACGCACTACAAGCCCATGACCTGACACCATCCTTGGTAATTACCAATCCCGACCAGCCAGTCGGACGACAGCAAATTATCACCCCGCCACCGGTGAAAATATGGGCTACTAGCCAGCAGATTCCAGTCTGGCAACCAGCCGGTCGTGCTGAACTCTTGACCAGCGACTCACCACTCCAACAAACCGACTGGGATTTGTTTATTGTCTTCGCCTACGGTCAGATTCTCCCCGCCACCATTCTCGACCTTCCTCGTCACCAGACCATCAACCTACACCCCTCGCTCCTGCCCCAACTTCGTGGCCCTAGTCCAATTCGTAGCGCTATTCGTAACGACATTAACCCGACCGGGGTCAGTGTCATGCTCTTGGATACCCAGATGGATCACGGCCCCATCCTGGCACAAGCATCAGTAACCATCCCGACACGCGACTGGCCGTTACCCGGACCCGACCTAGAGACACTACTCATCTCGCGTGGAGCTGCTTTACTGGTAGACACCATCCCCCGCTGGGTAGCAGGTGAGATTACTCCCCAAGAGCAAAATCACCAGCAAGCCACCTATTGCCATTTTATCACCAAGGCCGACGCTCAACTGTATCTTGACCCTTTCTCGCTACCGACCGGCCCCGCCGCCTACCAAGCTCTCTTACAAATCAGAGCCTACGCCGGCTGGCCAGAAGCCTTTTTTGTTTACCAAAACCAGCGCGTAAAGATTCGTAGCGCCAGCATCAAAGATAACCAGTTACTCATCGAACGGGTCGTGCCAGCAGGACGGAACGAAATGGAGTTTCGGGCATTTTTGCAAATGGTCGGCAGCAACTAGTTCTCACTAGTCACCAAAACGCAACATTTCCTTGATCTTGCGACCACCTTTCTTGATCAACGAATCTCGCTTACGATTGGCTCGTCGTAATTCTTTATCTAGTTCATCACGCACCTCATCGATGGCTTTTTCAAAACTCTCTTCGGTTGCCTCCGCTCGATACAATTGACCGCCGACTTGTAAATTTACCTCCAATCGATGCACCGACCCTTTCTCGCTGGTTGTGACTTTTTCGAATTCTGCCTCGCAGACCACATCGGTTTCAGCACCCAGATATTTGTTCAGACTCTGTAGTTTATCTTCCAAGAGATCAATCAAACGATCCTCTACTTCAATGTTGGTGGTTTTAAAATTAATGGTGGGAAACGTCATAGCAATTTTTGATATTAGCGAGTAAGCCAAGGAACCATATACTATCTCTACACATACATACGCAGACTTAGATACGATATGTCATTCCTCACAGTAGTATACGTCTTTTATTGCGCAGGTGCATCTGCGTGTGTCTCAAAATACGAGATAATGGCGTCCGATTCGTACATTGCGACATCGCGTTTTGTATCAATCAGGTACGGCACCTGCTTTTTGCCTCCATGCGCGATTAACTCCTCTTTCACCTCTGGATCCAATACACTTTTTAACTCTACTACCAAGCCTAATTCATTAACGACTGACAAAACCTTCTCACAAAAAGGACAACCCGGTTTGATATACAGAATATACATAGTTATTGTTCAAACTGAATCACTGAATAATAGTTCTAGCATAGCATATTGCGAAATCGCCAAATTTAAGTACAATGACCAACGTTGAGAGGGTACAAATATTCCGCCGTAGCTCAGCGGTAGAGCAGTCGGCTGTTAACCGATTGGTCGTAGGTTCGAATCCTACCGGCGGAGCATTATAGGATGAGATGTGTCGAAAGGCACATCTTTTCCTTTATTAGAGCCATATTCTGGAGTTCGAATGTCATTCTTTCGCTTCACTTCAGCTTCAGCATTATTCTTGATGAAGTCAGCCACATCAGCTTTTATTTCAGGGCTATTCTCAGGATTTTCTGCCAGTTCGAGAGCTTTGTTCACTTTTGGCATCCACGCTTCTAAAAAGGTGAGTGATGGGGTGTAATCAGTCTCTACATTTCCTCTAAGTACACGTACAGCAGATAAAGCGTACGACAAGAATAGTCGCTTCTGTTCTTTGGTCGCATTCTTGCTGTTGTATATCTGCACTGCGTTTGATGCCAGTTCGTGCATCGCAAACCCTGCTTGATAGTACGCATTGTTATTGTCCTCAAGTTCCTTCAATGCTTCTTGAGAGTCTTTGTACTCACGTTCGTACTCTGCGTACTTTTCACCAAAGAACGTTGAGCTGATAGTCCCGCTCAAGCGGTCTTCGTAGATAATCGACATTCGTTGCTTCAATCGTGTCTGCTGGTTAACGAGACTCTGTTTTTGTGCCTCAAAATAGGCTATTTCTTCGCTGTGACTCTCTTTTAGGGCAGTCTTTAGTACTTGGAGTACTTCTTCATTTTTAGGGGCAACAGAGACGATTTTAGAGAGCAATTCTGCTTCGAGCTCATCTTGCTTCACATACTTCTTGTCGGTATCGAGTTGAGCTTTACAGTGTTTGCAACCACCATACAGAACGCCTTTCTGCTGTTCCCACGATACAGTTCGCTGACACGCACCACACGCAATCTTACCTTGCAGTATGCGGAGGTGTTTGGCGTAGTACGGACTCATTAGTCCCTCACTCAATTTTGCCTGTACAGTATCGAATAGTGACTTCGAAATAAGTGGCTTATGCTTACCGTCATACAGTTCACCTTTCCAAACAAAACTGCCGTAGTAGAAAGGGTCTCGGAGCAGTTCGTGAATGCGGCTCCTTACTACTTTCTTTCCGTTACTGTTACGAAATCCCATCTCATATAGTTTTTCGCACAGAGCGTTAATGGAGTAATTACCTGAAGCGTAATACTTGAACATCTTCACGATAAACGGAGACACCTCCTGATTGACAATGTGGATTTTGTGACCCTTTTCACCAACGGTCTTATAACCTTGGGGTGGTTTGGTCGGTAGCCAGCCCTGAGCAATTTTTTCTTTCTGTCCCTTTCGCACTTCTTCTGAGAGGTT
>SKHJ01000029.1 GCA_007116965.1 Candidatus Kaiserbacteria bacterium | reverse complement strand
TGTCGATGTTGTTCATCTCCATGAATTTTATGGGAGTAGTAATTACGGCTGTGACATGGGACGCATTTACCAAAACCAGATTCCTAATTTTCTTAATTTCTATAGTAACTACACCTTACTCGCTAATAATTTGTATAAAAAAGCAAATGAGAGTCAGAATATGACCTTAGAAAACTGGTACAAAAGAATCAATAATGCAGTTTACTTTTTCAATCAAACTTACTTCTCTAATAAAAGTAGCTCTTACCATCCTGAAGCCAGGACCGGTAATCAACTAAGGTTAATTTTCTTGTGCACTGCCCTAGATGCGCTACTTGGTTCAGGAAAAGCAAGTGGTAAAAAATTAGGAGAAAACACAAATAATGCAATTGGAAAAATTTGCCCAAAAGTACAAGAGGACGTAGTAAAAATGTATGATTTGAGATCAAAATATATACACGCTAATCCGCAGACTCTTCAAAATCACATTGAAAATAAAGATATTGCACGACTAAAAGCAATAGTCCAAAAAGTCATTTTGCTTTCCCTGGAACTTTCGTCTGACAATAATTACATTAATTCACTTAAGACACGGAATAAAAAAGCACTGGTTTGACTTGTTAAGTATTGCAGATCTTGATGACGCAGTTCGAGAAGGTGTAGAGAGAGTATTCAGCTTTGATGATAATTATGAGGTAGTTCCATCAGATTTATTTGATAGTTTGATGCAAAACTGGAAGTCTAGAGGTCAAAATATTTAATTTAGTAATCTCCTCAATCACTTGCTTAACTTACTTTTTTCTTCGTATGCTATCTACAAAAATCTCTGGAATATTGAGATTGAATCAAATAGTCTAGAACGTGTTATCAGGTCACTTAGTTTTCCAACAGCTCTGACTAAACAAAAATGGATGTTTCCATCTTTTATATGACACCTTCCAGGAATCTAGCCCTTCTCGAGAGGCAGCAAACTCTCTCTTAGGATAACCTTGACGAGTGCTCGAACTCGTTCTCTAATTGGTGACCCTACGGGGAATCGAACCCCGATTTCCAGGATGAGAACCTGGCGTCCTAACCGTTAGACGATAGGGCCATAGTGGCCAGCATTATAGCGTACTGTCCAAAAAAATAAAGTTGCTACATTATGACAATGCGCTACAATCTCTCTTAGACAGTCACGGAAAGGAGATTGTGATGCACTATGATTCAGAAGATACCGGATGCGGTATATCCTGTGCAGTTAATTTGGCAATACGCCACAATTGGGAACATGAGTTAAGCGATGACGATCAGGTCGTCATGGCGATTGAGGGTCACTGGAAAACGTATTCGCTTGTCATTAGACAAGTTGAAGCCGACAACACCCTCCGATTCCTCTGCGTCTACCGGATTTCATCCGAAAAAATCAATGACGGCATATATGATCTACTTAACCGAATAAATGACCTGCTGTGGATCGGATCGATCGTCTTCACGTATTGTGGGGACGAAAGCTCGATATTTTGGAGATATGCTCTACAGTTGGGTCCTGAACCGGCCGTCAACGAAGAGCAGGTAGAGACGATAATCAATCAGGCTATCGAGACGATGGATAAGTTCTACCCCACACTGATGAGTCTACTCGCCGGTGATACAGATCCTGAAAGAGCAATCGCCCTGGCGACACCTGCCTCAATTGGACGAGCCTGACTTTGAAGCTACGAAGTAAAAGGTCGCTGCGCCACATGGATACAGCGGCCTTTCTCTTTTTTGTATGCACAAAGAAGTGTTTTGCATTTCATTTGCAGAAGACACGAAAAAGAAACGATTAGTTACTGGTACGAATGACATCACGGACCACAAATCGAGGATTAACTTTCTTGCCGGGATTGAAGATGTCATCTGGATCAAAAATGTGCTCGAGTTCGGTGAAAAGTTTAACCACAGCCGAGGAGTATAACTTGGGCAACTGTGGCGTGCGGATGATGCCGTCGTTATGCTCACCACTAAGTGCGCCGCCGTGTTTGATAGCCAAGGCAAAAAATTGTTCAGACATCTTTTCGATCAAAGCGGCTGTGGTCTTTTGCGTAAAATCAAGCAGGGGATAGAAGTGTAAGTGACCGCTGCCGGCGTGACCGTGGATTGTCGCTTGGATATTGAATTCTTTGAACAGACGCTGCATTTCAGTTAAATACGCAGGTAACTGCTTGGTTGGAACCGTCATATCTTCAAGGAAAGCTGCTGGTCGCTTGGTGATATCTTGTCGTTTGGAAAGTTCGTAGCTGGCATAACGGATATGCCAAAGCAGCTGTTCCTCAAGCGGATTGTAGACCACTCGAGCAACGTTTTTCTTGGTGCTAACCTTCTCAGCAATAGTGCTAGCAGGTGTCTTGAGAGTGGTCTCGTGATCAAGTTTGATCAACAACATCAACTGTGGTAGCTGGCGTGCAAAGCGGACGTGATACGTAGTGTACAGTAAGAGCATCATCCTATAATAGTTGAGTCCGTATGTGTGCTGCTTGAAGTAATCGGGATTTTGTAAGGCTAAATCATACGTTCGATCATCAAAGACCTCAAGCTCAAGTGGATTATATGTCTCAGCCGCAGCGATCACCGCCGGTAATTCAGCTAAATCAAAAATAGGGACGCAAACCAATGTTGTCGCTTCGGGAATGGGGATGGCACGGAAAGTGATGTTGGTGATAATACCGATAGTCCCCTGGCTACCAGCAATGATACGACGTAGATCGATCGTGCCTTTACCTTTTTTAAAGGCCGCGGCACCTTGAGGCAGAACATCCCATAAATCATATCCAGCTGTATTCTTTTTGCTCTTGGGCTGAGCTTTTTTGATAGCTTTCTCATGCTTTTCCAGTAAAGCGAAGAGTTCTGTTAAAATTCGCCCGTACGCGGTGTCTTTCTTGCTCGCAGTTTTAAATTCTTTGTAGGTAAGTGGGGCGATGGTGTAGGTCTTGCCGTCATGTAATACCACCTCGAGTGATTCCACCCAGTCGACACAGTGACCATAGCGTTCGGCTTGCGCGCCCGCGGCGTTGTTGCCAACTGCGCCACCGACACCACAGATCTCCTTAGAACTGCTGTACGTAGGTATATGGTAGCCGCGGGCGCGCAAAACCTGTTCGAGCTTGCGCCAGGGGACACCGGGCTCAACATTGACAGTCACCTCGTTGGATTTGGCTCGATACTGCAACTCACCAATGTTGGTTAAGCTCTGCTGGGTGTCGACAACCACCGAGTCGGTCAAAGACCCGCCCGAGAGCCCGGTACCAGCCCCTCGCGGGGTCAGAGAAAGTGATTTGAAGCGTTTGGTCTCGCGCCCTACTACTGCTACAGCTACCTCAACGTCACGCGCTGAATGTGGTTTGAGAACCAACTGCGGCATAATAGAAAAAATACTTTCATCAGTACTGTACTCAGCTAGCGTAGCGCGATCAGTCGTTACTTCGCCGCGAAAGCCTGCCTCACGCAGTAACTGTTCCAGTAGGAGGTGACCAAGGCGATCACGACGAGTCAGTGGTATGGTGCCGGTTTTTTGGTCGGGTCGACTGGGGTATGTAGTTGTTAGATCTTTGCTAGCTGCCTTGACCGCTTGATCAAGTTTGTTGTTCGTCTTCCTGGTCTTTGTGCTAGCTGCTGCACGCTTGGTCTTGGTACGGGTGGCTTTTGCCTTTACTCTGGAAGTCTTGGTCTGCTTGGTCGTTGCTTTTGCACGAGATGTCTTGGTTGCCACCTTTTTGCGCTTAGGAGATTTAGAAATGCTAGTAGAAGCATTATTTTTGGTAGTAGTTTGGGCTGATTTTTTCTTATTCGAACTAGCTTTACCACGACGAACAGGCGACGCATCTGCATCCTTAATCGCCAAAGAACGTTTTGCCACCTCCAGTGCCATACGTAGTTTTAGTATACAAGTAAACTTGTAACAGTTTAGTGCTTGTCCACAAAATCTAATAGGATGTTACAATGCCAGCTATGACCCAAGAGCGAGCGCTCGACATCCTCAAAACCGGTGCCAATGTCTTCCTGACCGGCGCGCCTGGGGCAGGGAAGTCATACGTAATCAATCAGTACACCGACTGGCTTGAGGTAGCCGGTATCCCGGTGGCCATCACGGCTTCGACCGGCATCGCCGCCACACACATTGGTGGTGTCACCATTCATTCCTGGAGTGCCATTGGCACGCGTGACGATCTGACAGAACGTGATCTTGACACCATTCTTGGTAAAGAGTACGTGGTCAAACGCCTTAAAAAGTCACATGTCTTGATCATCGACGAGATATCAATGCTTAGCGCTGACACCCTTGATATGGTCGATGTAGTCCTGCAGCGTGCCCGCGGCTCACGGGAAGCTTTTGGGGGCGTGCAGGTGGTGATGGTGGGAGATTTTTTCCAATTACCACCAATCACCAAAGGAGTGGGTGAGATACAATATGCTTTCAGTGCACGAGCCTGGCGACAAGCCGATCCATTGGTCTGTTATATCTCGGACCAGTACCGACACGAAGATGAACTACTAAGCGGTATCTTACAGGCCATTCGTAGCGACTCAGTCGAAGAATCCCATTACACCCTCTTAGGAGAGCAAACCGACATCGGGTATGAAGACATTGAGCCAACGCGCCTATTCACTCACAACGCCGCTGTCGACGAACTCAATCTACAAGAACTCAAGCGACTACCAGGTAACAAAAAACAGTACACCATGAAGCGTACCGGTAATAAGCTTCTGACGGAGGGTTTGGTTCGTAGCTGTCTCTCACCAGAACAACTGGTCTTGTGCGAAGATGCGATGGTGATGTGTACCAAAAATAACTTCGAGGCTGGGTACGCCAACGGTACGCTCGGGCGGATCATCGGCTTTGACCGCGAAACAAACTTGCCACGTATTTTGACTGCGGGTGGCACTGAAGTCTTAGTCAAACCCACCACCTGGAGTATTGTCGACCACGGCAAAACCATCGCTGAAATTGAACAATTGCCACTCCGGTTGGCGTGGGCCATCACGGTTCATAAGAGTCAAGGGATGTCGCTCGATGCGGCTGAGGTAGACCTCTCACGAGCTTTCGTCTATGGCCAGGGCTACGTGGCGCTCTCGCGGGTCCGAACGCTGACTGGTCTTAAGGTAAGCGGTATGAATCCTAACGCTCTATCGATAGATCCACAGATCATAACGCAAGACCAGCAACTTCAGGCGTTGGCTGAAGCAGCAGATAGTCACTTCACTGAACTTTCTGGATCAGAAATCGAAAAACTACAACGTGCCTTTGTTAGCAGTCGAGGTAAGCAATGGCCGACATATGTGCCGACCAGCAAATCTAGAATCACTCGCCACAAACCCCTCAGCACGTATGAAGAAACTCGTCAGCTCTTAACGCAACACGCCTCACTATCTGCCCTGGCCAAAGCCCGCCAGCTCACCACCGGGACCATCGTGAGTCACCTGGAACATCTTGCTAATGAAAAACAAATCGATAGGCAGACCGTTGAGCAGCTATTGCCTCCCGAACATACTTGGTCCGAGGCGAAGGTAGCTATCTTTTCCGCCTTTGACGAGCACGGAACAGAGAAGCTAAAGCCGGTATACGACGCTCTTGATGGCGCGTACGACTATCTGTACTTACGCCTAGCTCGTCTTCTATACATATAAGCTCGCCAAGTATGTCGTGGGGGATAAGCGTACCTGACAAACCTGGTAGAGTTACGCATACTATTACGGTGAGCGACAGTATGAATACACCGAAACATAGTGGTCGAGAGACCTATGATTTTCACATTAAGACCGATCGGTTTGAAGGACCGCTGGAGCTGTTGTTGGAATTGGTGGAAAAGCGCAAACTACTCATCAACGACATATCTCTGGCAGAGGTCACAGACGAATACATGCGCATGGTGGCTGAAATGCAAGAACGCTCGTTGCCCCACACTGCACAATTTGTCGCCCTGGCGGCTACGTTGCTGCTGATCAAAAGCCGATCACTTTTGCCGATCATCGAACTGACTGCCGAAGAGGAAGAACGGATCGATGACCTTGAGGCCACACTAAAGCACTACCAGATCTATCGCGATGCGGGCTCGATACTACAGTCACACTTTGGCAGAGCTTATTTGTTGGAACGAGCATATGTGCCAACTACTCCCGTCTTTACTCCAGATGAATCTTGTAGTGTTACCCAGCTGTACGAGTCATTGCGAACCTTAGTACGTGACTTACCATTCCCACCAACCAAGCCTAAAGCCGCCCTCAAGCCGGTAATCACTCTCGAGGAGATGATCGCTCGAGTACAACGTCGAATCGAGCAAGAATTCCGTTTTCGTTTCTCTGAATTACAAGTCGGGGAAGTGGAACGCAAGACAGTGGCAGTTAGTTTTCTTGCTATCCTTGAGTTGTTCAAGCAAGGTCATATTGTCGTCAGACAGGAACGTCATTTTGCTGATATGGAGATCGAAGCGCAGCGATTGAGTACCCCCCGATATCGATAGCTAGAACACAGGATAACCAGGTTTACCAGTCGGCAATATGGTACTATGCGGGTGATGAGTCCTGATATCTTAATCGAGGCGTTTTTGTTCTACAAGGGCACAGCGCAAAGCAAAAAAGCGGTAGCATTGGCTATAGGTATCGACGTAGCTGAATTGACCAGCCATATCAAAAAACTACAATCACGATTAGAGGGTAGTGCGACAACCCTGATCGAGACCGAGCGTGATCTGCAACTCGTCACGGCCCCCGCCGTAGCCTCTTTTTTAGAAGCGGTTCGACGAGACGAACTAAGAACTGACATCGGTAAAGCCGGGGCAGAAACATTGGCTATCGTCTTGTATCGAGAGCCGGTGTCGCGAGCAGAAATCGACCGTATACGTGGAGTAAATTCAGCAGTCACACTTCGTAATCTCTTAACACGTGGCCTAGTATCACGCTCAGCTCGACCTAGTGCACAAGGGTACAGTTATTCCATCACACCCCAACTACTCGCTCACCTTGGTATTGAACGTAAGCAAGACTTGCCTAAATACGGTACGATCATGGATCGGCTCGATGCGTTTATCGCGAGTGCAGAAACTGAATCTGTACCATAAATTATTTATCTCGTATGTTTGACCAATCTCCACAACTACGACAGACGTCCGGCCAGCCCGCGAACTACCCGGTCTTTCGGCAGGCATCCATCGTCACCATTGTCCTGGCACTGCTCCTCAGCGGTGCGTGGCTTACCCAATACGAACGCCATGACCCAAACCAACAAGAAGTGGCATCGCTGACCATCGCGACCGATCGAGAACAACCTGCTCGTCAGCTACCCCCACTGACAATCGACCCGGACAGTATCGAAGCCACCGCAGCTATGGTGTACGATGTGCGAACCGGTTCGGTCTTGTTTGCCAAAGAGCCTGACAGCGTACTCTCTCTGGCTTCCATTACCAAATTAATGACCGCTCTCTTGGTTACCGAACTGATCGAAGAAAGTGATACTATTGTCACCATTACGTCCGAGGCAGTAGCTCAGTACGGCTACAGTGGTTTGCGGGTCGGGGAACGAATCAGCGCCCAAAATCTCAATCAGTACTCGCTACTATCCTCTGCCAATGACGCTGCCTATGCTCTCGCCTATGAGGTTGGGGAACAAATACTACCCGGCGATGGCAGTACCGCGTTTGTGGACGCAATGAATGTACGAGCCCGTGAACTCGAGTTGACTGACACACGTTTTCAGAACCCAACCGGACTTGATCTGACAACAGTCGAAAGTGGTGCTTTGGGAACGGCGCGGGATGTAACTCGTCTGATGGCATATTTGGCTACCGAACATCCTGAACTACTAGCTCCAACCACCCGACCATCTGTGCGCCTAGATAACGAGATTGGCGGCTTTCATGATGCCGCCAACACCAACCCGCTGGTCAACCGCATACCCAATCTCCTTGGTTCAAAGACAGGTTTTACCGACCTAGCTGGGGGTAATCTGACAATCGTATTTGACGCTGGTTTCAATCGACCCATTGTAGTCACGGTGTTGGAATCAAGCTTCGCTGGCCGCTTTTTAGATGTTGAACAATTGGTCGACGCACTGCAGGCAAGTCTCACTCAAGACAGTAATCTTCATTAACGTATGGATATCACCATTATCAAGATCTTCATTCCCGCCCTAGTCGCGTTTGCGCTCGGTATAATGTTGACCCCGATCCTGACCCATTTTTTGTACAAACATAGAGTCTGGAAAAGGCGCGGCGGTAAGATCGCTTTGAGTGGCGAAATTGCCACTGAGTTCAACCGACTCAAAGGAGCGGGGGAGACCAGAACACCGCGCATGGGCGGTGTCGTTATCTGGAGTGCAGTACTCGGTACCATCTCACTCCTAGCTAGCATTGCTTGGCTAGCAGGCAATCCTGCCTGGGAGCAACTCGTCTGGCTAAGTCGCTCTCAGACCTGGATACCGCTAGCAACACTGCTTATCGGGGCAGGAATTGG
>SKHJ01000021.1 GCA_007116965.1 Candidatus Kaiserbacteria bacterium | reverse complement strand
CAATCACAACTAGACCAGACGGTGCACCGTATGAACCACACCCCGCGGAAGTCACTGGGCTGGAAAACACCGGCAGAAGTGTATGAAAGCTTGTGTTGCAACTCAGGTTAGAATTCAAGCTTTAGGTGCATTCGTAAAACCAGCGCGCCTGAAGGCGCGCTGGGTTTTCTTCACATCGTTCTTCCCTCTTCAATTTAGTACTGCAAGTACGGTACCAGCGCCATATAGCGAGCGCGCTTGACGGCACGAGCGAAGTCGCGCTGCTCCTTGGCCTTGAAGTGGGTGCGCTTGCGACCATGCATACGGGCATGCGGATTCAGATGCGTGCGGATGCGGGTAATATCCTTGTAGTCGGTATGCTGGAGATTGATCGTCTCGGTTGGTTTGTCTTGATTCATAATGAGTGATGAAATTTAGTCAATCTATTGGTTAAAATGGGATGTCCTCAGGGCTGATGTCCTCTTCTGGGTAGTCTGGCGGTGCAGGTTGTTGATCATTCTGCTGGGTAGTGCTCGACTGCTCAGTCTGTGGTGCACCACCGCCCTTCGGGCCGAACTGGACACGATCGGCGACAATCTCTGTGCGGTATTGCTTCTGACCATCCTTTTCCCACGAGCGGGTCTGTAGGCGACCTTCGACAAAGGCACCGCTGCCTTTCCGTAAATATTGGTTGACCGTCTCGGCTTGACGACCAAAGACCACGATATTGTGGTAATCAGTGGACTCTTGCCGCTTACCGTCGCGATCATTGTAGACACGGTTGGTAGCGAGCGAGAATGAGGTCACGTTCATACCGCTTGGCAATACCTTCATCTCTGGATCGCGAGTGAGGTTACCGTAAATAAAAGCTTTATTGAGATACATACAACAGATATGTTTAGCGAATAAGGGTTACGCCTTGTCTGTGTCTGTGTCTGCGGTGGCTACGTCGGTATCGACCTCGGTAGCGACTGCAGTGTCAGCACCAGTCGTCTTAGCTGTAGTATCGTCTGCCAAGTCGCTGGTGTCAACCTCTTCATTTGTGTCCTGGTTGGGATCAATGTCTGAGACCTCCTCAGCTAAAGCCTCAACATCAACGTCACGCACTTGCTTTTCTTTAGCCAAAGCCACATGAAAGTAAAATGGGTGAGCTTCTTCTTGCTTGGTGAGGCGGATAATCAGGTGGCGCAGGATGGCTTTATTACCTTTAAGCGACTCGTCAATCTGTGCGACCACCGCAGGTTCAGCAGTAAAGCGAATCCAGCCAAAATACGCGCTGCGGAAGCGGCGGTACTTGCCTTCGAGGTACTTGGTGATCTCATACGCAAGGTCAAACCGCTGCGGCGCCTCTTCCACACCAATAACCCCCTCAACCTGTGTAATGACAGCTGCGATCTGGTCGCGCACGTCGTTCACTTCCCCTTCAGCAACCGTTGGAAGTACGTGGTAAGCGAGCTCATAACTGACGACTTCACGTTCGTCGAGTGCTGGCTGCGCTTCGGTTGCTGGCATTGTTGTTTCTGACATTATGCTATGCCTTACATCTAATAACCGCCGTACCGTACCACGTTCTCGGTCGGTATTCAAGGCTTGGCTTCGTGCTACAATGAGCAGCAATGCGACCAGAATCAACGGCTCGATACTGGCTGAGAACAGGCTACGTACTTATCGCCACTGCCGGCGTGGTTGCTTTGGGAGTGATCGGGTGGCTCCAGCAAGATGAATTGGAGCGCGCAGAAAACGAACGCGCCAGTTTGCTTAGCACCCTTGCCACCACCAGTGACGCCCTGGCAGTCGCGACCAGTACCGTTGCCCAGCTCGAACAGGAACTACTTGATACTACGCACCGACTACGCCAGACCGAAGAAGAATTAGACCAAGAAGTACGTCAGGTCGACCGTTTTCGGCGACAGATCGAAGAAATTACCGGTACAGTTGCAACCCTTGACCGCCTCGCTCAACTGGATAGAGAACTGCTGCAGAAGTATTCCCGCACCTTTTTCCTTAACGAAAACTATCGCCCTGCTCGTATGACCCGTATTCCCGACCGGTGGGTACTCGAAGGGAGGCAGGAACAGTACTTTCTCACTGACGCCTGGCCATTCCTCGAGGATATGCTTCGGAGTGCTGAGCGAGACGGGATCGACCTGCGTATCGTTTCGGCCTTCCGTTCTTTTGATGAACAAGGTGACCTAAACCAACAATTCGTTCGACAATTTGGTACCGGGGCCAATGCCTTTTCGGCCACGCAAGGATTCTCGGAGCATCAGCTGGGAACCGCCATCGACGTGGTAGACCCGGAGACTGGTGGAACTTTCTCACGCTTTGCCAACACCGAAGCTTTCACCTGGTTAAGCGACAACGCACACCGCTATGGCTTTATCCTCTCCTACCCGGAAGGTAATGAGTTTTATATCTTTGAACCGTGGCACTGGCGCTTCGTCGGCCGTCAGCTCGCGACCGACCTCTATAACGCTGGAGAATACTTCTACGATTGGGACCAGCGTGTTATTGATACGTACTTGATTAAAATCTTTGATTAGCATACTTCGCAAATATTTCGTCCGCAAGTATTATCAGCGTTGGGTAGCAGACATAGTTACTTCAGACACTACTACAGACCTTGACGAACATATTATTAAACACGCGCTTGAATTACGAGAACCAAACAGAAATCCCGAGAGCTGGTCAGCCAGTATGCACAACTTGATTGATATTTATGACCCCAAACACAATATTTATAAAAACACTGAATTACAAATACGTAAACTTGAAGGTCACTACCGAAAAAATCAAATGGCACGCACGCCACCACCAAATGGCCGTGTACCATTTTACGTCAAGAACACCGTACCACCTAAACACAACACGTAGTCTATGACCATCTTTTTTGACTTTGACTCAACTCTGGTCAGTAAAGAATCGCTCGATGAGGTGATCGCCTTGGCATTGGCTGAGGCCGATGGTCGGGCGGAGCTACTGCGAGAAGTGGAAGAGATTACCAAAGCAGGGATGGAAGGTACCCTACCCTTTACCGAATCGGTGCGACGACGCTTAGCGGTAGTACCCTTATGGCACAGACATTTCGAAGCCGTAGGCGACACACTGACGCAGCACATCACCGCCGATATGCCGAATCTAGTAGCAGAATTGCAGGCAGCAGGACACCATGTATACATTATCAGTGGTGGTTTTCGCGATAGTATTTTACCTGTCGCTAAAGTGCTTGGTATCGATCCACAACGTGTCTTTGCCAACCACTGTCGATATGATGGGCATGGTCGTGTACTCTCGGTCACTACTGACAACCCGTGCTTTACTGACGACGGTAAGATGCCGGTGATCGAGGCGATTGTCGCGGCGGCTTCGCCGCCGCGACCCTACCTGATGATCGGGGACGGCGGCAACGATCTTAAAGCCTACACCAGCGGGACGGTTGAACACTTCTGTGGCTATACTGAGCACGTCAGTCGAGACATCGTTCGTCAAAGTGGCGTACCGTGTGCAGCTTCGGTATCTGCCTTGCGAGATTTTATTTTGTCCCTACCTGCGGTATAGTGCTCTTCTATGCAGTTATCACTCGATAAGCGCGCGGTGCCGATTGTGCTGACTGAAGGTATATCAACAACCGCGGCCGATGCGTTCACGCAAGCTGGCTACGATAATATCACTCAACTCACTCACGCCCCAGACGAACAGGAATTGCGTGAGCTCTTAGCTACCGCCCGCATCCTCGGTATCCGTTCGCGTACCAAACTAACAGCCGAAATGCTTGCGGCAGCACCACGACTCATCGCTGTCGGCTGCTTCTGTATCGGCACTAATCAAGTCGACCTTGACGCTGCACACATAAAGGGTATTCCGGTCTTCAACGCTCCCTTTTCTAACACTCGCAGTGTAGCTGAACTCACCATCAGTGCCATTATTGCGCTCGTGCGTGGCATACCAGAGAAAAATGCCGCTCTGCATCGAGGCAACTGGCAAAAGACCGCCAAAGGGGCGCACGAGGTGCGTGGTAAAGCTTTGGGTATTGTGGGCTACGGCAACATCGGTACGCAAGTATCGATACTGGCTGACGCCCTCGGGATGAAGGTCTACTTCTACGATATTGCCACTAAGCTGGCTCACGGTAATGCAACCCGAGTTGCGACTTTGAACGAACTCTACGCGCTAGCAGACGTGATTACCTACCATGTACCAGAAACACCAGAAACTACTGGTATGGTCGACGCTGCTGCGCTCGAGCAGATGAAACCGGGGGTGAAACTGATCAACTACGCGCGTGGTAGTTTGTTTGACATCGATGCCTTAAGTGCCGCGCTCGCGAGCGGTCAAGTCGGTGGCGCGGCCATTGATGTCTTCCCGACCGAACCAGAACAGAACGGGCCACACTTCACCTCACCCCTGTGCGCGTTTGATACTACCTTGCTGACCCCGCATATTGGCGGCAGCACCCAGGAGGCGCAAGCAAATATTGGCCTGGAGGTAGCGGACAAGCTTATCACCTATTCTGACAACGGTTCGACGGTCGGGGCTGTCAACTTCCCCGAGGTCAGCTTGCCTGTCCATCACGGCGCGCACCGGATTCTCAATATTCATCAGAATGTTCCCGGGATGCTGCGTCAGATCAACGCCGTCTTTGCCGACGCGGGAGTGAATGTGCTCGGACAATTCTTGCAGACACAGCGTGATGTCGGTTATGTGGTGATTGATGTTGAAGGCAGTGCCGACAGGACCACCATCCAGGACTTTCGTGACACCTTGCAAGCCCTCGACGGTTCGTTGCGAACGCGTATCTTGCACTAATCCGTTTACCGTACTTATGAGCACGAGACCACTGTCTTTTATTCCTGGCCCTTCCAAGATTAGCGACGCCGTGTATCGCGATATCGAAACCGCTATCACTGAAGGAATATTGGAACTCTCACACCGAAGCGATGCTTTTACCACCATTGTCGAGCAAAGTCTAGAAAATCTACGAATCTACTTGGACGTGCCAGAGTCATTCGCCGTTTTGTATACCGAGTCCGCGACCAATGCTTGGCACAGTATGGTTGCCAATGCTGTGCGGGAGCGCAGTGCCCACATCGTAACCGGCGCTTTCTCCGCCAAGGCTGCTGCGGTGGCCAGCAAATTAGGTAAGCAAACCAAAGAATATTCAGTCAATGTACAGTCTGACGCACCGGACTTCCCGACTACGATTGAGGAAAGTGCTGAGCTGGTGACCATCTGTCTTAGTGAAAGTAGCAACGGCTCGGCCTGGACGGAAGCGGAGCTCGCTCACCTACGCTCACTCGCGCCCCAGGCAATTATTGGTGTTGATATCACTTCGTGTGCTGGGGCCGTGACAATAGATATGACCCTGGCTGACGTCTGGTACTTTTCGGTACAAAAAGCTTTTGGCTTACCAGCCGGCTTAGGGGTGCTCATCCTCTCGCCTACCGCTGTGGCCCGGGGTCGGGAACTAGCAAGCCGAGGACAGAATTTAGCTGGCATGTGGGGCTGGGATGAGTTGGTCAATAACTACCAACGTGGACGAGGACCAACACCCTACACCCCCAATATGCTCGGTATTTACCTCCTCACCAAACAAACCGAACGTCTTCTGGCAGCCGGCGGTCTCTCCACAGTCTCGGTCGCGACATTCAAGAAAGCTGAGCTTCTGTATCAATACCTGGAGCAGCACCCGGTACTGACACCATACATCCCCCACCTCACCCACCGTTCGCCAACCGTGATCTGCGCACGTGCTGAGCCAGCCGATATCTCTGCGCTCCACACACAAGCCATCTCACACCGGATGCGACTCGGTGCTGGTTATGGCGAACTCAAGACGACCACGCTGCGCCTCGCTAACTTCCCGAGTATTACTGATGCGGATATTTCAGCGCTACTAGCTTGGCTTTAAAATGCTTGACAGCACTTCTAGAACCCACTACCCTGCAGCCGGACGCATAGTAGGAGGGAAAAGAAATGCGCAGAGCACCAGTTTGGGTAATCGATGCAAAACCAGATAATCGTACCTCAATAGTTCGAGGTACGATTGAAAGCTATGGCTGGACCACATGCGTACTGAGGCCAGATGAAATCAAAACCACCTTGGTCGGACTGACCCCCGAACGAGTGGTAGTGGATGCCAGCAACACCACTGAACGCGACGCAGTCCTGGAGCAGGTGGAGCAATTGCGGGCCATCGAGACAGTGCGCCACCTAGTGGTGATGAGCAACGACAGCTTCTTCGCTACTCAGACCGTCGCATACAATTTTCAATGGATTGATCTGCCGACCGAACGGGACTGGTTTCAACGCTTGGCCGACCTGCTGGGGCTTTAGGGTTGTGGGGCGCGCCGACGGGGCGCCCCATTGCTATTTTTCTATATGAATACCGTACAAACGCTCTGCGTTGCTACGCAGCTGGGCTGCCACCACACTTTCATCCAGACCTTTAATCATCGCAATCTTACGCACCACCTCAATGACGTACCACGGCTCAGCACGTTGTCCGCGATACGGCACCGGGGCGACGTACGGACAATCGGTCTCGGCGTGCATAAACTCGAGCGGTACTGCTCGCACGACCTCCTCGTAGACCTGGGCAAAGGTAATGACGCCAGTAAAAGACACGGTGAAGCCAATATCAATAAATCGCTTAGCCTGCTCGTAGCTACCAGCATAAAAATGGATATTGCCAGGCACGGTAGCGTACGTTTTTAAAATATCGTACACATCATCGTACGCACTACGACCAGTTGGACTCGCCTCCCCTGGCTTTGGTTCGCGCGTATGGATCATCAGTGGTAGCTGAAGCTCGTTGGCTAACTTTATCTGCTCGATAAAGTTAGCTTCTTGTACTTCGTACGTATCAGCCGCGTTGTGGTAGTAATCAAAACCACACTCACCAATACCGACCACTTTTGACGACTGCTTCGCCAGCGCACGAAACTCATCTGGCGCAAACACTTCGCCTTTAGAGGTAAACGGCTGAGATCCTTCGCCGACCTCCTCCTCGTCGTGATGGCCCGGCGTGGTCTGAATCGGATGTAGACCGACCATCGCGTAACAATGCTCATACTGCTCCGCGAGCTCCACTGCCCGCTGGCTGGTACTGAGCTTGGTGCCGATATTGATCATGGCCACTCGCTCTTCTTGGCAACGCTCAGCGACAGTAGCGACATCATCTTTGAAGGCAGAGAGATTGAGGTGGGCGTGGGTATCAACGTAACGCATAGTGAGCCAATCGTAGCATACGCTACATCGCAATTGCCAGAATACCTAAGCTAAGTTTTGCAAAAATGGCAGAATCTGCTCGTCGTACGTAGCGAAATCGCCGTACCAATGATCATCAGCCGTGGTGGTGACCAGCTCGATGTGTGGCGCATGCTCAGCCAGAATGGCTGCCGTGTAGCGATAGTCTGCTGTCGGGTCTTGTTGGTTATGAAAAGCCAGTGCTGGAGTGGTAAACTCACTGACAGCTGACCAATCATTTTGGAAAATACCTTCAGCGGCCAGCGCAAACGGTAGCCCGAAGAAGACACAGGCCTTGGGGGTCAATACGCTCTCGACCACCGCCACCAAGGCTAAAAGCGCGCCGGCTGATTTGGCCATCACTACCGTCGGCTCGTCATTGAACAGTGACCCTTGCCGTTCTCGTAATTTGACCAGCTCGACGTCAAAATCAATAACTGGTTCTTCCTTAGCCCAGTGCTCGTACTCCACCAAATGAACGGAGGTAAATTGTGGACCATAATAGTCACGCACCAAACCACCCCAGGTCTGATTGGTCACATTATTTCCGGGCAAGATGATAAGTTGCATACAAGATGTTTTGTTAGCTGTGCGCTACAGTATACCAGCTTTCTCCAATTCCCCTTTCACCCGCTCGTAGATGAGCTGGTGGCCAGCAGCGTTGGGGTGTAATCCGTCGGGCAATAATTCTTCTTTTTTATTAAGAAAAAGGTCTTCTGTTTGAGTATATAGACAATCATTTTCTATAGCGATTTCTTTGAGTGCACTATCGTATTCATCGCGGTCAGCTTGATAGTGTGAATACTCTGAAAACCATGGAATTGGGGTCAATCTATGCTCATCAAGAGCAGTAAGTCCCACTAGCACAACTTGTCCATGTTGTTTTGCTTGTTCGATCACTTTCTGCATATTCGATATATACTCATCCAACTCACACCAATTAACTCCGGTTTCATTGTGTCTGGCAGAATCATTTATCCCGACCGCAAACATAGTGACCATACCCTCTTCCTGTCTTGCTTCAAATTCTACACTGAATCGACGCACAACGTCGCACGATCTTTCTCCTGATATGCCTAAATTGAATACTGATACATACTTTTCATAATCTGATTGCATCATTTCTGTAACACAAAAAGAAAACAATCTTGCCACCCAACCACCCTGCATATCATCATGAAATCCTTGGGTAATACTGTCACCAAAAACGATTATGTTCATACTAATTATTCAAGAACTTTAGTAATAAGGGAAATTCTGGATATGGCTGATTCAGCGCCGTCGAACCAAAATGACCCTCACCTGCCATAACGACTTTAGTACCGCCCAGATGATCAAAAGCAAGGTCGGCATTCTGTTCGTCACAATCCCACGGATCATTATCGGAGTGAAT
>SKHJ01000039.1 GCA_007116965.1 Candidatus Kaiserbacteria bacterium | reverse complement strand
TTATTTCGTTTCCCTCATAAAATACCAGTCAACCTTCTTCGACAGTCTCCCAGACTGTCTCAGCCCGTATCAAGAGCTTAGAAGTCTCCTGCTTTATCCATTAAGCTATGGGGGCACGGATTACAGTAGCAGATTTTAGGGTAAGAGAAAACACTTTTGTCGCCAGCGACAAAAGTGTTTTCTTGATTTCTATATTAAAATTTTGGCAAAAAAGTAGAGCGCGGGCCAAGATCATCCAATATACAAATCAATGTGTTGGGTGAGAATGTCCTGGGGGCGCTCTACGTGGAGAAGGTGTCCTTAATGGGCAAAGTCGCGGATCGTTGGCTCGGGGATGGGTCCGAGCGTATTGGCAATGAGAGTATCGCCGAACTGCTTCTCAGCATCAGAAACAAGTTGATCGATGGCGGTAGCTTCATCTCGAAGCTCTTCCATTGCTTGTTCCACGTCGGTCATTTTGGTCTCCTTCCTGTGGCCGTGGTGTGGCCACCTTTTCAAAGTACGATGTGGTAAAAAAGCTGTCAAGGTAGTTTATAAACAGATAATTTTGTTCCTAAGAAAGGGGTACCTTTCACTTGTTTTCAAGTCACTATACAGAAAAACTAGAGAAGAATTTCAAAGATAGAGAAACAATAGCAAAGATACTAAAGATTCTTATTGATGAAATAGTTGTTTATACCAGACCGGTCCGAGCTGATGATCCGGTAGCCGGTAGAAAGAAAAAGGACCAGCAGATACCAGACAGGATCCACATAAAACTTAAACTACCAAGTGAAATACTTCACGAAATCGTTTCTAAAGAAAAAGTATATTCGGTCGAACGTATCGGATTTGAGGATGGTGACGATACTAGTTCGGGGTTAAAAACCATTGCTCGTGCGCGGTGAGGGACTTGAACCCCCGACCTTTTCGGTGTAAACGAACCGCTCTACCAACTGAGCTAACCGCGCGTTTATTTTTGGTGGCTCTTATAGTACCTGTTTTGCAAAAATATTCAACAGCATCAGGACGCTGCGGTATACTAGAGAGACGCGCTATGAAGCAGTATCTCGAACAGTGTTTTCTCCAAAGCGGGACAGTCCGCTACCGAATTACCAACGATGTGTTGGCCTTTGTCACCGTAGTGTCTATTATCGCTATTGCTTTGGAGACAGTCGTGGCGTTTGAGCGGTACGCGACGTGGTTTGTGGTTGTTGAGTGGGTAGCAGTATCCTTCTTCCTCGCAGAGTACCTTGGTCGTTGGTACGTAACGCGACCACGTCGGCAGTATGTTTTCAGCTTTTTTGGCATCATCGATCTCTTAGCCATTGCGCCAACTATACTTGGTCTCGGTAACTTTACCTTTTTGAAAGCCGCCCGCGCTGTGCGGATTATCCGAATGCTACGAATGTTGCGGATGGCTAAGGTGTCGCGGAGCGACAATCTCCAACAAATTGAAGAATCGTACGGAGTCGCTGGCTTGAGTGTGGCGTTGTACGGTTCGGTACTCTTGTTTGCGCTATTAATAATGAGCACACTCCTATATGTGGTCGAGCCGGCTCACTCTTCCTTCACTAGTATTCCACTAGCGATGTGGTGGTCACTAAAGGTCTTCTTAGGTGGTATCGCGGTGTCTGCCCCAGAGACTTTCTGGGGTGAGGCACTATTGGTAGCGGCTCGCTTCACTGGTTTACTATTACTCGGTCTCCTGATTGGTGTGGTCGGTAATGTGTTTAAGGTGATGATTAACGGTACAAAATAAGATGCAGAGTACGGGGAGTAAAGTTGAGGCATGGTGTCTGGTGCGTGGCACGGTGCAGGGGGTAGGCTTTCGTGATTTTGTCAGTGAAGCTGCGCAGGGCTGTGGGATACAAGGCTGGGTGCGTAACGAAACTGATGGTACAGTACGGGTCTGTGCGCAGGGCACGCCTGATGCCTTAAAAGAGCTTGTTGAGTATTTACATGAAGGTTCAGTAATGTCCCAGGTCACTGCGGTGGAGGTGGAGTGGCGTGATGTAGATGTGGTCTATGACGATTTTGGTATATGGCGATAGCAGCTAACGAAGAGCAGAAAAGACCAACGTGTGTAGGGTTTATTATGGACGGTAACCGTCGTTGGGCGAAAGCGCAAGGAAAGCCACCCACAGCAGGACATTTAGCTGGGGAGCAGGTTTTTTATGAATCTATTGGTTGGCTACAAGCGCTAGCTATTGCGCACGGGGTATACTACGCATTCTCGACTGAGAATTGGCAGCGTAGCGAAGAGGAGATAGCATACCTGCAGGAGTTATTTGTGTCTTTCTTAAAAAGAACAATTCCTGAAATCAAAGCCAAGGGTATACGAATCAGGATAATTGGAAATCGGACAGACTTTTCTCCAGAGTTACAAAAACTAATAGCAACAGCAGAGGCGGAAGGTGCGCCTACAGCATCACCAACTGTTTGGGTAGCGCTTTCCTATGGCGGACGCGCAGAGATATTGGCGGCAGTCAATCAGGCGGTGCGCGCTGGTGTAGACGTCGATGAAGTCGCCTTTACCAAACTATTATGGAGTAATGAGATGCCTGACCCTGATCTTATAATCCGTACGGGCGGGGAACAGCGGTTATCTAATTTTCTCACCTGGCAGAGCGTCTATAGCGAACTATATTTCACTGATACTTATTGGCCAGACTTTACCGAGGAAGAATTTCGCCGTATTCTAGATTGGTATGCTACCCGAGAACGCCGACGTGGTCGTTGAACAATTAGCAAACGCAATCATTTATGAAGATTCAGACGTGGTAGTCATCGATAAACCAGTAGGGTTAGCAGTACATGGTGACGGCGAAAAAGTTGAGTACACGGTAGCTGATTGGTTACTCTCGTATCTGCCAGCAGTGCAGGGAGTAGGGGAGACGATGCGCTCTCCTAAGACGGGAGTGGTGATTGAACGTTCGGGTGTTGTTCATCGACTCGATCGGGCGACCTCAGGAGTGCTTTTACTCGCCAAGCACCAGTCGGCCTATGAGCACTGCAAGCGACAGTTTCACGATCGTCTGGTCAAAAAGACCTACCAAGCCATTGTCTACGGTCAGCTAAAAGAGCGATGGGGTACTATCGATCGCTCAATTGGGCGTAGTGCTCGCGATTGGCGTCTACGTTCAGCCGAACGGGGTGCGAAAGGTCAGCTACGTTCAGCTACAACTGATTGGGAACGACAAGTCACTAGCGAGGTTGATGGTGAGTGGTTTTCGAGTGTTACCTTACATCCCCACACGGGGCGGATGCACCAACTGCGGGTACACTGCAAAGCCATCGGGCGACCGATTGTGGGGGATACCTTATACGCTCCCACCGAGTGTGCACGGTCACACAATCTCGGGTTGAAGCGTCTAGCGCTCCACGCCTTTGCTTTAGAGATAGAGCCGCCTGCGGGTAACCTAAAAACATTTATAGCGCCAATACCGGCAGACCTCCAGACGGCGTTTGCGCGTATTGCAGAGGAGTAGAAGCTATGGTAGAGTTGCCGGCGTTTAAGCGCGCGAGCTGACGCGTTGTCTCAGCAACTAATCTTTTAGTTATGAATAATGTAATGGAAAAAATAAAGACCTCACCCGTCAATGTGGCTGAGCGTAAAGCGCTTGGTATCAAACCAGGAGACACCGTCAAGGTCCACCAAAAAATCCAAGATAAAGGCAAGACTCGAATCCAGGTCTTCGATGGTTTGGTATTAGCGCGCAAGCATGGCGATGAGGCCGGAGCCACTTTTACCGTACGTAAGGTTACTAGCGGAGTAGGGGTTGAGAAAATCTTTCCCCTTTACTCACCACTGATCGACAAGATTGAAATCGTCAAGCGTGCGAAGGTCCGCCGAGCGAAGCTTTACTACATTCGTGAGAAGGTTAACCGCGAGATCAAGCGACAGATGCGACGAATGAGACTCGTCAATCTCGGCACCGAATCAGAAGCGGAAGCAGCTGCCCGCGCTGAAGCAGAAGCGAAAGCGGCCGAAGAGGCAGCAGCTCAAGCTGCGACTGAAGCTGAAGCCAAGGCGGCCGAGGTAGAGCAAGCAGCAACCACTCAAGAACAAGAAACAGCTAATACAACCGCTGAAACTACTGAGACAACAGAGACCAAAGAAGAGGAGGTTAAAACTGAAGAAGCTACAGAAGAAAAAGTCGAAGTAGTGCCAGAGACAAAAAAGTAGCAAAGATAAAAATAGTTGCGTGATTACAAAAGAACCAGCCCGACTGGTTCTTTTGTAACTATGTGTGGATAATGCTGGTGTCAACAAAACCTCAGGGTATAATGGTGTTACGCTACCTCGACAGAATATTATAGTAGATTCGTAGTATGCTCACAAAATATCTCAAGAGCCTCTTTCCGCTAGCAGTAGTTTTGGTGCTTGGTTTGTTGTGGGCTGGTATCAGTAACGTAGTGTATGCTCAGAATACCAACTCTGAACGACTAGAGCAACAACATATTTACTGGGTCATCGAACAGATGCGAGACAGTGACCCAGAGGAACTACCGAGTTTTCTTGATCAGATACAGTCACCCGATGATCTGAGCAATTTATCGCAATCTGAGCAGGCCGCTTTAGACGCATTCTTGTTAGATGAAGCACTTGAGTATTACATCGGCGGCGTAGAACAAGCGCTCCCACCGTCGCCGGCGTACTGCTTTGATTATTACAATTTTGGGTCAGTAAATGCTTCTCTCTACGGTGATGCTACACCAGCAGCTGGTACGGAAGCAGAATTTACCGTCACGATAACAAATAATAACCCGTACCCGATTTTGGACGCTGGTTTATATATAAAAGTGTTCCGAGTGCCGACCGATGGAAGTCCACACCTACACGAGCCAGATATAGTGGAGCAAAAGTTCGTACTCGAGGATAAGGTATTACCGGCAGAAGGTTCGGTCGAAAAGACCTTTAGTTGGCATATACCAAACAATGCCCCGTCAGGACAGTATCGAATTGGAACTTTTGTCTCTTCAGCCCAGCGATACAACTTTTCCGGACTACCTTTTACTGACGATATTGTCGGTAACTATTTTGATTTCTCGGTCAGCGGAGAGTCTGTTGGCGCAGTGTCTTGGCAAAAGAATCAAGTAATTCTTAATGGGCAGCAATATACCTTTGCCTCATTCAACCCACGAGTCCATACGAACGAAGTGGTTCGGGTGGTTGTACCCCTTCGCAACACCACCCCTGATCCAGTCAATGCGGAGGTACGTTGGGATCTATACCAATGGGACCAACAACGCACCGAACATCTCGTACGCACAGACACCCAAACGATCTCTCTAGATGCAGGGGACTCGGTATTCGTTGATCACCAGGTGCCAGAGTCCGACTCTGACGTCTATATGTTGGTCGGGACGGTTACACACGGAGAGATGACCCACGTGGTTAACCTTCGGTTTGTGCGTGAGGGGATTGGTAATGTCCGTATCAACCATCCTGGCGTCAACCTCTATCCGCTCGAGGCAGATCAACCACGAACACTATTTTCCTGTTTCCATAGCACTGGGGGACTGCCTGTTGTGGAGTCAGGGCGGATGGAGCTTGTCCTGACCGATAACCACACAGGGCGAGTAATTCATTCGCACGAGTACGTTGGTCCAATTACTGGTGAGATGATGGCTATCGCAGATACATTTGTACCCCGCCGTACTTATGATAATTTTACTTTGACTGCCCGACTGTTCCAGGCAGACGATCTAGTCGAAGAAGTCTCGTACACATACGACTGCGCTATCCTTAGCGAGGAGTGCCGTGTTCCCGAGCAAACATTGCTCTCCAGTCTTTATCAGGATATATCCGAACGACCAATGACCTACCTAATACTTACTTTCTTTGCCGCAATAGCACTGGCCTTGCTCGTTTGGTGGTACCGACCGCGGCCGCGAGCAACGTTCGTTTCGCTTATGGTGATTGTTATGATAACAGGAGTGGGTCTGTTGGGGACACCAAGTTCGGCTCAAGCCCAAATATCTGCCCAAACCACTGATTTTCGTTTTGGCCCGATGTATTTCCGATCAGCTCGTACTGACAGTAGCTTTAACAACAGATACTACCAAGCAATGGCTAGCCCACTTGCAGTAGTGCGGTATACCACCGTAATTTATAATCATACCAACAACCAAGTAGTACCTCCGTTTGGTCGGGTAGCCGTTGGGGATGAGCTAGAGGTCAGGCCTCACTTGGGACAGATAACTTGGAACGCTGCCGGACATGCCTTCGATACTCCCCGCGGTATGTGGTATGAGAACGCCGCCTTTCCCTTTTCCCCAATTGAGCGGAGCGGCGGCACTGTTCGTCGTTTCTATATCACTCCGTGTCCGGAAGAGTATCTGATTGACGCGTTGCGAGGTAGATTAAACTTGGATATATATATTCCGTTGGTCGTGCATCCACCAACCACCAACGTTACACCGCCGAGTGCTCCAGATCCAGCCTCACCCAATCCAGTCGAAATTCTCGGTAATAACCGATACCGTGTGAGTGAATCAGGCAGGCTAGATTTCTTAGTCAATTACGCAAACACATACGGACATTATTATTATATGTATCGTTTTGGAAACCGGTGTGCCGTTAGTCGTGACGCCACTCCGATCAAGGCAGCTAGAGGCAATAACCAACCACCTTACGAAGCGAGGTTCTCGGCGGTTACAATTAACTACCCTGTCTATGCCGATCTTCTGAATAATCCGCCACACCCACCTGAGATTAGTGGTCCTACCACCGGGCTAACCGGTGAGTCATACCAATTCAGTATACGTGGCACGGACCCAGACGACGATATGATCTTCTACGAGATTGATTGGAACAATAATGGTGAGGTTAATCAACGCTTGCCAGGCGGGGCTGTGGTCGTACCTTCTAACACCCAACTCACTGCCGCGCGCTCGTGGCCGATTCCAGGTGCATATACGTTCTCGGCTAGAACAGTCGATGAGACGGGACGTCGCTCGGATTGGTCGAGCCATACCATAACCCTCAATCAACCCAATACGGTAACAGTCAATTTGCAAGCCTCGGTCGATGATGATAACTTCTCTGCGTCTGACCGGACTGTTGTGCCTGGCGCTGAGGTTCGCCTGGCCTGGACGAGTGATGCTGATACTTGCACCAGTGCTGATTTTGATACCGAAGGAGCAGCTAATAACCCTTCTGGTGTGCTAGTCAATCTACCTGCCGACGGCAATAGCCGTATGTACACTATCGAGTGCTCGCGCGAGGGATTGACTGCTACGGACCTGATCACAGTGACGGTCAACAGTGTACCACCCCCAGTCATCATATTTGAGCATAATCTTGACGGCGCGGATGTTTGGCAAACAGGTGATCGAGTGGTCGCCCCGAATAGAGAGTTTCAAGTTCGCTGGTCAGCGAGTCCAGCCACAGAATGCAATGCGATGAACGATTTTAATCCCGGTGATATTGGCACCAGCTCACCAGACGTCTTACCGAACGTGATGGGTCCAACTGAAGGCAATAGCCGCACCTATACCATCCACTGCACCAATCGAGTGGGTGACCAAGAAGCCCAAAGCATCAGTACCTTCAACGTGGCTGCGCTTGGAGATGTTGCGGTAAGTCTTGAGGTGAGAGTTAATAACGGACCTTGGCAAAACAACGACGTGATAGTTGGTAGTAACGATACAGTACATTTACGATTTAGCAGTACCAACGCGCAGGAATGCAGCAGTATTAACTTTGACATCGGTGAAGAATTAAACGGTATTGTTCCAGTTTCGCCTGAACCGGTTCAAGGTCAAGCGGAGACGTATACGTTTACTTGCGAAAACGCCTCGGGCAGTAATGACACAGCCCAACGCTCGGTCGAGTTGTCAGATCTGCCGGATTTTGAACCAACTGATTTTGTTAATCCTGAATTACCTGAGGAGGATGGTGAAGAGGGAGGGATTGACTTTGATGATATTACAGGGACGTATGATATGACGCTGGCATTTAACATTACCAACCAGGGTCAAGGCATCGCGCCAGCGGCAGAACATAATCTCGAGGTGTTTATTGGCGGCGCTACAACATCAACCTATACCCGAGATTTCTCAACCAACCAATTACAGGGCGGACAGCCACAGCCTATCACTGGTATGCTGTTTCAAAATATTCCGGTCGGTGAGGTGATCAGGGTGGTGATCACAGCCAACCTGGACATAGAACAAGTTCGCTTGGACAACAATATCAAGGAGTATGAGTTTGGTTTATTAGGTCCACGGGACCCAGGGATGGAGCTGTGGCTCGAGCCGCAGATCATCCGGTCTGGACAGCGAGCGACGGTACATTGGAATACCGTGGCAGAGTACGACCTTGATTGTTCGCTAAGAGGGCCGGGTATTTCTGTCGACAATTTCAATCCAGCCGTTCAAGGTCCGACTGGAAATGCCGAGACAACCGAACGTAGAAACTTCTCCGAGTACTTGTTGACTTGTCGGCATGAGCCCAGCGGTTCTGAGTTTTATGCTAACGCGGAGCTGGAGGTCATTCCTGCTATTCAAGAGCGGTAGGTAAGTTGCCACACTTCTGGATTTTGTGCATAATAGCCGGACTCGATACGAGTATGTCCAGGTGGCGGAACAGGTAGACGCGCTACCTTGAGGGGGTAGTGGGAGTAATCCCGTGCTGGTTCAAGTCCAGTCCTGGACACAGAAAAAGTCGGCGAGAGCCGGCTTTTGTCGTGTTCAGGAAGAAAGCCAACGGCTTGGCTTTCGTCTGGGCTTGAAAGACGGAGTCATGTGGCTTTGCCACA